>NZ_JBFUIO010000275.1:0-1559 GCF_056401835.1 Paenisporosarcina sp. P4_D4
AAACCTGGAGAAATTTTTTAAAGGAAGCGACATTTTCAAATAATGCAAAATGTCAAATATGCTTAACGGATAATGAAAAAGGCAATAGATTTATCGAAGTCCAGGGCAATTATAATCATTCATCATCCCAATATCTGATTCGCTTCAAACAACGCCCACACGAAATTCTAAGCCATAATATAGTAGATGGTTTAATGAAATATGAATTTCTCTTTAAATATGCTCCGCATGGTATGATTTTGACCAGCACTGAAGGAACCATTATTGACTTCAATCAGAAAGCCACAATCTTATTTGACATAGCTCCACATGAATTAAAAGGCAAAAAAGCACACAACATTTTTGACTTGTTACCTCATTCAAAACCTGATTTCGAACAATTTTTCAAAACACTTTCACTAAAAGGTTCTGCCGAAATGAGTGTATCTAAACTAGATACAATCGGTGAACCAAAGTTTTATCATTTTACATCTGCGTTCAATAATAATTTGGACATGTACGTTACGGTCATTCGTGATGATACCGAAAATGTTCAATTGAAAAAGCAAATTGAACACTCACGTTCGTTATCGACTCTCGGTCAAATGGCTGCAAGTATTGCGCATGAAATTCGAAATCCTTTGACCTCTTTGAAAGGATTTACACAATTACTAACATCGCAAGTAAGTGAACAAGGATACGAATATCTAGACATTATCAATAGTGAACTCATTAGAATGGAATCCATACTCAATGAGTTTTTAGTTTTATCTAAACCGCCTTCTCGATCATTTCAATTTATTTCTGTCTCTTCCATCATTTCGCAAGTAGTTGATTTTATGCACCCACAAGGTATCATACAAAATATTGAACTTGAAATGGTACCATGTGAAAATGACTCGGATTGGATTCTTGGTGACACATACGAATTAAAAAAAGTATTTATGAACGTTTTAAAAAATTCAATGGAAGTCATGCCCAATGGAGGGAAAGTGTCCATAACTCAATCCTTGCGTTATAACAAGCAAGTTTGTGTGTCCGTAAAAGATCAAGGTGGGGGGATGACTCAGGAGCAGATGCAGAAGATTTTTTTACCTTTTTATACATCGAAAGAACAAGGGACTGGGCTTGGACTTGCCCATGCAATTCAAACAATCGAAGATCATGGGGGAAGTATAGAGGTAGAGAGTGAGTTAACTCACGGTACTACTTTTCATATTATCCTTCCAGTTTATCATTTGGAGGCTAAAGGGGGACATACGGTACATGATAAAAGCTTTGGAAAGTCCTATCGGGAAGTTATATCTTCAAATTGATGACGGAAAATTAACAGCTATTTATTTTGATGAACCACTAATGCATTTGGAAACGGTAGCAATCCAGCAAGATGAATCAGTGTATAAAAATGTAAAGAAGCAATTAAACGAATATTTTCAGGGAGAGAGAATACAATTTGATTTGCCACTGTCTGCAAGAGGAACTTTATTTCAACAGAGTGTGTGGCGTCAATTGCCTGGTATTTCCTATGGAGAAACAATCAGTTACCAAGAGTTGGCAAATAGAATTGGCAATACAAAAGC
>NZ_JBFUIO010000276.1:0-1530 GCF_056401835.1 Paenisporosarcina sp. P4_D4
CATTACTACAGAAACGAATGATGTAGGAATTCTGGTAGATGTAAATAATGGGACGATTGAAAACTCCTACACGACAGGTGCTATCAAGGGACAGTCGACTGTCGGAGGCCTAGTTGGCTATTCAAACGGAATAATTAGAAACAGTTATTCAACCGCCAATGTAAAAGCAAATGAAAAACAAGCGGGTGGTTTGGTTGGGATTACAAACCGTGGAAGTATTACAGAAAATGTATATGCAACTGGTACTGTAACAGCAGGAGCAAGCAATGCAGGTGGAATCAGTGGTTACGCCTATGGTGATACAGTGATACAGAACAGTGCTGCATTGAATACTTCAGTAATTACGACTACCGCAGCTAATAGAATTGTAGGAAGAGTGTTGGCTGGTGAAAAGGCGGAATTAGAAAATAACATCGCAAAAGAGAAGATGATTGTCAGCAAAGAGGCAATCACTCAGGAAAATCCAAATAATGAAAAAGGTCTTGGTAAGAGTGAAGATGCCATTAAAGATCAAGCAACGTTTGAAGATCTTGACTGGGATTTTAATCACGTATGGACGTGGGATGAAAACGCAGATCGACCTATATTAATAGGGAATAAAGAACTTACGGAAAACAATGGGGCAGGAAAACCATCATTGGATCAGGATGAAAATGGATTCTACATGATCAGAACGGCGGAAGACCTTAAGCAAATAGATGATTATTTAAATGAAAAGTATACTTTGGAAAATGATATTGATTTGACAGGAGAAGTGCTAACACCATTTGCTGTTGATGCACCATTTATGGGAACACTTGATGGTAACGGGAAAAAGCTGATCAATTTCAAATCAACTTCAGGTGCGCTTATTCATTTAAATGGTGGAACTATCCATAACATCGCGATGGTGAATGTAGATGTAACCGGAGAAAACGGCGCTTCTCAAACTGGTGTACTAGTGAATCTTAACAATGGAACGATCGAAAATAGTTATTCGACAGGTAAAGTAACTGGGGCCAATACAGTAGGTGGATTAGTTGGTTACTCAAATGCTGTAATACGAAATAGTTACTCCAACGCAGATGTATCGGCAACTGGGAGTCAAGCTGGTGGACTGGTAGGTATCACGAATTCTGGAAGTTTGACAGAGAATGTGTATGCTACTGGTAAAGTGAGTGCCACTAAGAGTAATGCAGGTGGTATTTCCGGATATGGTTACAACAATACAGCTGTGAAAAATACGATTGCATTAAATGGAACTGTAACATCTCCTTATGCGAATAGAGTCGTCGGTCGTATATTAAGCGGACATACGGCAATTTTGGAAAATAACTTTGCCTATAATGGATCGATCGTTAATGTGGAAAAAACAAAAGAAAATGCTGGATCCAGTGTGTCAGGATTAAGTAAAACAAAAGAAGAAATCGAAACGATTGAGACGTACAGTGAGTTATTAGGTTGGGATTTTGAAACGGTTTGGAAATGGGATGAAACATTAAAACGTCCTGTATTAAAGTAATCAATTGTTCAGTTCAGCGGGAAGTAATC
>NZ_JBFUIO010000277.1:0-1530 GCF_056401835.1 Paenisporosarcina sp. P4_D4
GTAGTATAACGCTGATTCATGTACCTTAGAGCAGCTGCAAGTTCACCGTCCGCACCACCGTATTGCTCCATAATATATCTAGCAAGCATTGGATTACAAGTTGTCACTTCTACGGGGTATAAAAGTTTTTTTTCATAAACCCACATTTCATTTCCCCTTTCTCATCGTTGCCATCGCCAAGGTGAGGAATTCCATTGCCAGCCAACATCAATAGCTTGTTTAGAAGGTACAGATCTTAAAGATAAAGGACCATATTCCATTTCAAATTGTTTCCGTACATTTGCTGCTTCTTTAATGGCTTCTCTCCATTGTCTACGTGCTTCTTCATCGTCTGGATGCGTATCGATGTAAAGAGTTAACTCAACTACTACAAAGTCCATTTGTTGTACTACCTTTAACATATTCCATTCAGCTTCAGAAGCATTCATGAAATTCCCTCCTCCCGTGAAAAACCGTCTACAAATTGTGGCCAGAGTGAACCTTGTTTTAGAGCCTCTTCGGGTGAGTTTTGTGGTAGACCAGGTTTTTGGAAATTCGTAAAAATTTGTGGAGGTAAAACAAAGAATTTTTCTAAAATGGGTGGGCAAGGGTCACGTGGCGATACATAAGGCTTATAACTACCTCTAAATTTCGAATGATCCAAATGACATCCTCCTTTAAACTAACCTATGACAATTAGGAAACGGTTGATGCTCATTGGACAATCTTTTATTAAAATTATTGTTTTAAATAAATTTTGGAGCAGATTAATTTCAATTATGAATGTCTTACTACAGTTGAAGTGTGGTTTAAATACTAAAATAAAAACCAGAGACCAGTTAGACAAATATCTATATCCCTAACTAAATTAGAAGGTGAATACTCCATGCAGATGTAGATAGTAAATAATAAAAAAACCACCAACCAGTTATTTGAACATAAGAATAACTAGTATCGTCTCCTTTTGATAAGCATTTAGTTCTCTATTTCTTTCACATCGATGAACTTAAATACAAGAAAAGTCAAAATAACACCTAGTGAACCTGCCATCAAATAACTAACATTGAGATAATTGTTCATGACCAGCGCCATGATTGGTGGTCCAGCTGCCACACCAATGAAACGAGCAGAACTGTAGAAAGATGAGACGGTACCTCGTTCTTCTTTATCAATATTCTCTGTTATGAGTGCGTCAAGAACAGGGAGCATGGCACCTATGGCAATTCCGACAAGGCTGGTAATAGTGAGCAAGACCCAAAGTCGGTCGGCCMATATTCCAACCATACCCACGCTCACTGACAAAGCAATTAGACAGACTAACATCATTTTTTTCATCTTGTATAGATTGCCTTTGATCTTACGGCCCGTAATGAAAGAAGCGATACACAACATTAATAGGGGAATGGCCAGTACGTAGCCTTTCTTAATTCCTTTCAATTCGTATTCTTTCTCCAGAATTTCCGATAGAAAGAAAAGTGTGCCGAATAAAATAAGCATAACAAAAATACCACTGAGAAAGACGGCGGATAGCCACTTTCCTTCCTCTTGGAA
>NZ_JBFUIO010000278.1:0-1516 GCF_056401835.1 Paenisporosarcina sp. P4_D4
AACTAACGGGTGCTTTACTTCAATAAGGGGTAAAGCCTTTTTCTTATTCAACTAACGGGGCAGGTTAGTTCAACAAGAAAGATGTTAAAATGTATGACAAGTCGTTTAGTTGGTTATTCCGTGTACATGTTCAAATCGATCGAAACCAAGAGTGTTAACCGCAGTGAAGAAAATATGAGAAATTGGAATTAGTAAGAGTGTATGAATAACTTTATAAGTTTTTATCTCACATAGTAAAAAACCCATAAAGGAATTTCGTAACAAAATCCCTTTATGAGTTTTTTTATTTTTAATCAAATGTACGGAAAATCTTCTGCTTCAACCAATATTATTTGTTGTTTTTATACTCAATAAGTTCAGAAATAGTTACAAATTTGTACCCTTGTTTTTGAAGTTCAGGCAAAATCTCCTCAAGTGCTTTCACCGTCTGTTTACGATTACCACCACCATCATGGAAAAGAATTATGTCGCCCTGTTTTGTAACATTCAATACTTTATTGACGATTTTTTTAACACCGGGGTTTTTCCAATCCTCTGTATCTTGGTGCCAAGACCACATTACAACTGTGTATCCTTTGTCCACAGCCAACTTGATCATGTCATCTGTATATTGCCCGCCAACAGGTCGAAACAACTTTGGGTAAGAACCCGTAATACTGTATATTGTTTCATTGGTCTGTTTTAATTCTTTCTCTAATTTTGTGATTGTTGTTTTTAAAGGATGTGTATATGTGTGATTTGCTATTTCATGCCCTTCATCGTGTACTCTTAATACCAGTTCCGGATATTTTTCTGCATTTTCTCCAATAATAAAGAAAGTAGCTTTAGCATCGTAATTACCTAATAAATCTAAAACTTCAGCAGTATATTTTCGGTGGGGACCGTCGTCAAATGTAAGAGCTACTATTTTTTCTTCCGTTTTTATATCCCACACCACTTCCCCAGTTTGTTCGTAATGGCGACGTCCCTTATCAGCAAATACATTAAATCCAGCATGGAAAATGGAACTTACAAGAATAATTGTAGATAACACTAAAACATACTTTCCCTTCAATTCTTCACTTCCCTAATCCAATTATTATCAAGTATCACATCCATTATATTTTTTACTTTAAGCAATAAATTATACCTTTATAGCGCTCACTAAATTCGACCTGCTTTAGGGAAATTTTGGTCGAACTATGTTTATCAAATCGCCAATTTCCTTTTACTTAGCATTAGAACAGTGATTATTATAATTGTCCTCACTCTCCTTTTCTGGGATGCTGATGAAAAAAGTGAATTGCGAGTTGGAATCTGTACATTATTCAGTCAAGGCTTTCTTTAGTTAGCTCACTTTTTCCCTCCTGCAGGTGGCAATTTTTTCATTTCAACTAAATGATTCATGAAAATAAATGAAAAGGAGAAACTATGTAATGTGTTGCTAAAAGGAGGGTTTTATTTTTGTTCCAGAGTCTTCGATACCCGATTTTTTTGGTGTTGAGTTTTTTCGCTTTGGCGTCGGTTGCTACAGCTG
>NZ_JBFUIO010000279.1:0-1505 GCF_056401835.1 Paenisporosarcina sp. P4_D4
GAATAAAAAGAGGAAAGAAGTGATCTCACTTCTTTCCTCTTTTTTATGATGTAATTCATTTTAGGTAACTGCTCAAGGTTGATTAATAAATAGTAATTCTTGTTGCAATATTTCACATTGCGCCATGAAGTAGTCCCAGTCAACAGAAATTGTATTCTCCATTTTCAGTTCAGCTTTAATTAGTGCTTGATTTACAAATTGAGCTTTCTTTATATCTTCTTCTGTCCAAGTGCTTAGTTGGTAATTTGAATTTGTCGGTAATTGATTTAATGCAGAAGCAATCTTTTGGATGGTTTCCATTTCTTCTTTACTCAGTCCTTTGGAGGGGAATGTATGGGAAGCCGTTCCATACCATAGATCATCAAGAATAAGATTTAATTGGTTCGAAACAATCTGAGGGTTGTTCCAACCTTCTGTTTCTTGTTGTTGCAAAATTCCTTGTAATTCGACTAAGGGATATTGGATATTATCTAGAAAGTATTGTTTTTGATGCCAGCTATTCAAATAAAGCATAAACAAAATAACTGATATCATTGTTAATGATATGAGTGAGTATATGATTCTTATCTTTTTCTCTTTTTTTATAAGCCAACTTCCTTTCAAATAATCTTAAAAGTTATTCGGAATGAGAATAATGTAATAGATATAAATATATATTCCATAAAAATTCCAAATAACCTTTTTGATTATAAGGAATGATGAAATTAAACGGAGTAAAATTAAGGAAACTGCCAAATTTACAACATCGGGATGTTTTTTGCTCAGGTAAGTTATACAGGGGGAAGTCAAAAGCAAACCGGAATCCAGTCTGGAATAGTGTCTTTTTATAGGGTGAATCGTAATGTTTCAATCATTTCTTTTTCATCTACCATTTTTGTGGAAAATGCGATATTGTTATTTTCTTTGGCTTTTTTAAATTTATTAAAAATGGAATCTGCGCCCTTTCCGCAGACGAACTAGCAAGCTTACTTGGGCCAACAGGATGTTGGTCACGAAGTACCTCTTATTCCGTTTTGCAAGCAGATAATGAAAAAGCCAGGATAAAAATGGCGGTGAAATGTTTCCATATGTCCATTTGGCAATAACCTCCTTCTTGAAATAGACCTCATCACATCGTGTCAGTTACACTTCCATAGATGTTTTGTGATACAATTTTTTTGTTAGAAGTCTAAATTGTGAGCTGATATTTTATGTTAAGCCCTACTTATGCCGTTGTAGATATTGAAACGACGGGTCATTCGCCTGCAAAAGGGGATCGGATGATTCAATTTGCCGTTGTATTCGTACGAGATTGGCAAATCCAATCTACTTTTTCAACCTTCATTCAACCAGGTAAAAAAATCCCTTTATTCATACAAGACTTGACCAATATTTCAGATGATGACGTCAAAGATGCACCGATTTTTGAAGATGTGGCCGGAGACATTTATGACATGCTGGAAGATTGTATCTTTGTTGCGCATAATACGAATTTTGATTTATCTTTTGTACAAGCCGAATTCAAG
>NZ_JBFUIO010000280.1:0-1494 GCF_056401835.1 Paenisporosarcina sp. P4_D4
GAATTTGGATGATTGTCAAGCTGCTGGAGCAATAAAATATGACATTCTTGGAGTTAATAATATAGCTAAAATCCAAGAATCATTAAATATTATGATTGATGAAGGTTTAGTTGAATGGAAAGGAACGCTGAGAAAAACGTTTGATGCCTACCTCAGACCAGAAAGATTTGATCTAAACGACTCTGAAATATACGAACTATTAGGAAAAGCTGAAATTCCTGACTTGTTCCAGTTTGATACAAAGTTAGCAAATCAAGCTCTCATGAAAGCCAAGCCAAGCAACCTTATTGAAATGGCAGCGGTAAACAGTCTTATGAGACTAATGGGTAATAGTAGTGAATCGCCAGTAGATACTTTTGCTAGGTTTAAAAATGACATTTCACTTTGGTATGATGAAATGAAATCCTATGGTCTTAATGAGGATGAAATAAAAATCATGGAAAAACATCTACTTCAAATTTCAGGAATTGCCGACACTCAGGAAGCGATTATGCTCATCAGTATGGATGAGAAGATAGCCAACTTCGATATTGTGGAAGCAAACGTTCTTCGCAAAGCAGTAGCAAAGAAGAAGGAAGAGATTTTTGAAAAAGCAAGAGTCAACTTCTTTAAAAAAGGTAGAGAGATTGGCACAAGTGAGAACCTATTGAAGTATGTATGGGATGTTCAAATTAGTCGTCAGAAATCGTATTCTTTTAGTATTTTACACACTATCGCATACTCAATTATTGGAATTCAAAATATTTTAATCGTATCTAAGTACAGTCCTATTATTTGGCACACTGCATGTCTTACTATTAACAGCGGATCATTGGAAGTTGAAGAGGGAACAAAAGGCAAGAGTACAAAATATGGGAAAATTGCTAGTGCAATCGGAACACTTAAATCCTATTCTGTCAATGTAGAATTGCCTCTTATTAATAGTGCGAAATTTGGCTTTACTCCAGACTTAAAAAGAGACAGAATCATCTTCTCGCTCAATGGAATTAATGGAATCGGGGACGATATTTCACATGAAATTATCAAAAACAGACCATATAAATCATTTGAGGACTTTCACACTCGTATGTATCAGACAAAAATTATTGCAAAAGCACAGTTCATTAAGCTAATTAAAGCAGGAGCGTTTAATGAATTTGATGCTCAAATTGAGATTATGAAACAGTTTTTGATTAAAGRAGTTGATGTGAAGGAGTCTTTAAACGGACAGAATCTGCCGAGAGTCATATCGCTGGGGCTTTTAGATACTCCTGAGTTAATTAAGTATAAGCATTTATACAATTTCAAAAATCACATTAATAAAAGTGTGCATGAAGTAGTAGAAAAACCTAAAGACAAGATTCTAATACTTGATTCATACTCTCAATCATTCTTTTTCAACAACTTTACAGATGAGTCAATTGTAGGTTGGGACGGGGATAAGCCACTCATATCTGAGAAGAAGTTTAAAAAAGAGTATGATAAGCAGATGGGGTATTTCATGGAGATGATGAA
>NZ_JBFUIO010000281.1:0-1485 GCF_056401835.1 Paenisporosarcina sp. P4_D4
AGAGAACTAACAAAAATAGTGAATAACAGAAGGTGGTGAATTAAGATGAATTTTAAAATAATAAAGGGTCAATTTAGTTCTTTCAAACAATTAGTAGATGGTATAAATGAAATTTCTAAAAAGCAATCTACACTCTTGATCGGGATAGACGGTTGTGGAGGTTCTGGGAAAAGTACATTTGCTGATAAAATAAAAGAAGAATTTTCTAATGTAACGATTGTTCATAAGGATGATTTTCACCTTCCTTCCTCTCAAATTATAAATACACATCCAACAAAAAAAGCTATTGGTGCTGATTTTGATTGGAAACGTCTTTTAAATCAGGTGCTGGAACCAATAAGCCATGAAAAAGAGGGACATTATCAACGGTACGATTGGGAAACAGATAGCTTAACAGAATGGCATACTGTTTCTGTTGGTGGCATTGTAATAATCGAAGGCGTATATTCTATTCGAAAAGAATTATCAGATAAATATGATTTCAAAATATGGGTTGATTGTCCAAGAGAAAAACGTCTTTCAAGAGGTCTCGATAGAGACGGAGAAGATGCCCGTGAAATGTGGGAAAATAATTGGATGATTTCAGAAGATATTTATGTGGAAAAACATAAGCCTAATGAAAGGGCTGATATTGTTGCTGATGGAACTAAGTAAAAGAGAAGTTTTTCAACTAACGGGTGCTTTACTTCAATAAGGAGTGAAGCCTTTTTTCATATTGAACTAACGTGGCAGTTTAGTTGAACAATCAAATCAAATAGAATGTATTTAAAAAGGGAGATACAGGTGAAATCAAGAATATTACTCTCGATGATGATTCTAAGTTTTTTTATCGTAATTACTGGTTGTAATTCTGAAGAAAAAAGCTATAAAGTATGGGYTGAACCTTCAACAAGCAGTCAAGAAACGATAGATTCAGCGATTAAAAGGCTTTCAGATGCCAAAGTCGATTTCATAATTGAAGACAATGGAAGTGTTTTAGTAAATGAGAAGGATTTGAACAAGGCGGTAATATGTTGTTCTTAAATAGTTGAGTATATWACTTCAACAAGGAGTGAAGCTTTTTTTCTTATTGAACTAACGGGCAAGTTAGTTGAATAAGCTTTAGAAGTGTACAAATTAGTTTACTTTTATTGTTTATGGGGACTATGTATTTTTTATGTTGATGAATGTGCAAATAGTCCCATTTATAATCTCTATGATTACCAGACAGGTCTTAATCTCGTTGGTAATTTATCTCCATTTGCTTCATAAACTAATTTTGTTAAATCTTCTTTGAGCATTTGCAGGCGTTCAGCACCTATGTTTTCAATCCAACGTTGCTCAATCTCAGTTAGTATCTTCTCTTTTGCTTTCACTACTAACCAACCTCGTTCGGTCAAAACAATAATTTTACCTCTCTTATCAGTGGGATGAGCTTTGCGCATTACATAGCCACTTTTCTCAAGATAATCCACCATTTTACTCACAGCTTGCTTTGTAATTCCT
>NZ_JBFUIO010000282.1:0-1482 GCF_056401835.1 Paenisporosarcina sp. P4_D4
CTGCCTCTTCTGTACCAAATGGAAATTCTCGTTTTATTCCTTACACCCTCTATATTAAATGTATATTATATTAGTCCTTTGGGAAAACTAATCAAAAAAGGGTTGGTAATATGGAATTAAATTTGATTTGGAATGCAGTTCTCATTGTTGTAGTGGGAGTGCTCTTATTAAGACTAGCTGGAAGAAATTCCATTTCTCAAATGACCGTCTCCGAACTTGTTATAATGATTACGATTGGACCTTTACTTAGTCGTCCTATCGAGAACCAAGGACTTTGGAACACATTTGGTGTTGCTTCTGTTCTCATACTTACAGTGTTTGTAATCCAGTATCTTAAAATAAAGTTTGAAGGGGTAGAAACACTTCTTACAGGAAAATCAGTATTAGTAATTGAAAATGGGACCATAAATGAAGAAAACATGAAAAAAATGAGACTTACTACTGACAATCTTGAAATGCGATTACGCCAAGTTGGAATCTACACTATAGGTGATCTAGAGTGGGGAACAATAGAGGTTAATGGAGAACTTGGTTATAAGTTGAACGCTAATAAACAACCAGCCACCAAGCAGGACATTCAGGATTTAATACTATTAATCGAATCCAAGTTTTCCGATACATCCTTTTCTTATCAAAAGGATTGATTTAATCAATCATTCGCATACCATTGTGAATGATCCGATCAGACCGGAGTTGCCGAAAGACTAGAATAATTTTTCTCAACTATACAGCACATAATAGAAAATCACAAAACACTCCTTCCGCCTGAAAAGGTAGAAGGAGTGTTTTTATTATTGGGTTTGGATAAATAATTTTGTTGAAAATATACTAAGTATTGTTAACTTATAGTAAATTTTGTTAAGAATTATCCGAAATATGGAAAATAAAAGCATCAATATGATAAATATTAGATTGTGTGAGAATTGTGTGAGTGATTGCACGACCAAAAGAAAGGGGTTTACAAGTGAGAAAGAAAAGTAGTGTTCTAATGAGAAAGGGCATAGCTTTGTTAATGCCGTTAGCTTTGATGATGCAAACGATTCCTGCCTATGCTGCAGGGGATAAGAGTGCACAGGACAGTGAACGGGCAGAGTATTTAGATCTGAAGTTATATACGGGGGAGTTGCATTCGCATACTTCCATTAGTGATGGTGTGTTGTTCCCGGAGGATGCTGTTAATCATGTGGCAGAAAATACGAATCTTGATTTTTACAGTACGTCGGAACATGATGTGACGTTTGATATAACTACTGGTAATGACTATCTGGAAAGCTACACAGATTCTTACTCGGATGAATACAAGTTTTCTCGATCAGAGCTTGATAGATTGAATTCTGACAGTCTTGTAACAATACCTGGTGTTGAAGTAACTTGGTATGACAATGCTGGGCATATCAATTTGTTCAATACAGAATGGTTTCCTAGAACATATGGAAAAGGGGCAACTGGACAATTTGGAATGGGCGAATTAATGTATGATCT
>NZ_JBFUIO010000283.1:0-1476 GCF_056401835.1 Paenisporosarcina sp. P4_D4
GATATATCCATCACTTCTTTATACGATGGTTCGCCAATAAATGTAATATTGTTTTCAATTAACAAGTTACTTATTTTCATTTCAGGCAATGAAAGACATCTATTATTTTTTATGTCAAAGTAAAATTTATTTGCTTCGCTTTCTAAAATTTCAACAGGAAGATACATTTTACAAATTTCAGTAAACTTTTTGTTTAAACGAATACTTAAATTTTCTCTTGATAAAAAGTTTCTTGTTTCTTTTTTATTTAAATGTTCTTGAAACTCCTCGACAGAAGGGATTCTATTTAATTCATTTGCTAATTCATTTAGATATTTAATACTGTTATCAGCAAATTCATCATAGTCATATTCAACTTCTGAGGAATCAATTAACCCTGCTTCAAATAGAGCCAGTCTATAAGATCCGAAATTTCTGGCAAACCAATCTCTAGGAACACCGTCTTTAGCAACGTCTAAAGAAGATGGAACTCTTTCTAGCTTTCCATACAAATCTTGCAGATATGAAATACCGTCATTTTTTGTAATCAATATGTTCTCAATTTTATTAAGTGGTAGGTCACATTCTTTCAATAGCTCTGTCCAGCTTTCCCAATAGTTAGAAATTGCAGTTTTGGAATAACTCAACTCATTATAATAAGGACTTCTTTCGTTTGTATTATAGAAAGCAATCACTTCATTTATTATAGCCTCTTTACTGTGGTCAAAATTGGTATTTAACTTTAAATTTATCATGGATAGTGCATTATTCCATGAGCCAAATCTTTCTAGGTAAACGTGATGWCAAGGCAAATCTTTATTGCTATTTAAATCTTCACAAGTAGGTGTTTTACCTAATTGAATGGAAAGTTCTTTTAATTTTTCTAATAAGAATTCGTCATTAAATTTTCTTTTTGCTAAAGACTTATTCCTTTTTAGACCTAAAGAGCCAGCTTTCTTTTTTATTGTGTCCCAACTTTTTTTAATTATTAAAGAATCATTTATCTCTTCCCGAGAACAAATTTCATACTTTTCTCTTAGCATCTGTTCGTCCTGAAGTAACCAACCATGATCTCCAAAAATACCAGTATCCTTTAAGAACGTACTCCAATTTCCCCATGTTTGGATATAAGAAACAACACTTGGATAGCCATTTGCTTTTTTTAGTGCAGGGCTACTTGGGTAAACCCCATACTCATCAAAGTATCTGTGGAATTCGCTTATTAAAAAATCTTTATCAATTCCAATTTCCATAGAAATCATTACCCTCCCGTTATTGTTTATATTTTATTATCTCTCTAAAAACGTCCCTTAGCTATTGAGTCGTTTTTATGTGGTGCTTATTTAATTTGTATTATTAATAGCTCTTACTCAGCAAACAATTGTAACGCTTCCAGTTCGTCTAATAAGGTGTTCATTGAGTCTTCCCAATTTTGATATTCCTCTTTAGCCATATCACGATACATGAAGTCATTTGTTTTAAGGAACTGTCTTGTAT
>NZ_JBFUIO010000284.1:0-1476 GCF_056401835.1 Paenisporosarcina sp. P4_D4
TCTTAATTTTAGCCCTGTTTTTTTTTATAGGGGTTTAGTTCAACAGAAGTTTAAGTTCTTCAACTAACGGGGCAGGTTAGTTGAATAAGGATTATTATAAATAAAACAGCATATAAATATTGTGGCATCAAATGTCAATTCTAAATCAAGTGGAAATGGAGGGAATTTAATATGACACACCCAGCATTAAAAATGTACAACTACCACGTATGGGCAAATGGAGTTATAATTGATCGTTTAAAAGAACTTCCAAAGGAAATTTATCATAAGGAAGTTCAGAGTGGTTTTTCTTCGGTATCAAAGGTGTTGTCTCACATTTATCTCACAGATTATGCATGGTTTGATATTATCTCAGGTAAAAGTATGAATGATGCAATGGCGTTCATGAATCAATTAAGAGAACAGGTGGAAACGAAAAGTATTGAGGAAATGAAAAAAATATTTCTAGACTTAGCTGAACGAAACAAAGCACTTCTGAACAGTCAAGAAGATATTGAAAAGTTGATTGTGGTGGATAATCCATATGCTGGGTTGCTTGAAACTTCTATTTCTGAATCGGTACTACACGTTGTCACTCACGGATCATATCACCGTGGCAATATAGCTACTATGTTGCGGCAAATGGGGCACACCTCCGTTATGCAAGATTTTGGACTTTACCTATATTCAAAATAGAAGAGAGTAACTCAAGCACCATCCACTTTAAATGGAACAGTTCTTCAACTAACGGGTGCTTTAGTTAAAGCTCATAGGGTTGCTTAAGCAGCCCTTTTTTATTATTGAACTAACGGGGTAGTTTAGTTCAATAATAAGACCTGAGATTATGCTGGAATTTTTTATATTAATGAAAAATAAATTTCTAAGGGGACTTACATATGAGTGGAATTGCGAAAACTCCTGAACCACCTTATTACGCAGTGAGTTTTTCTTCACAAAGAACTGAAGGAGATAATGGTTATGGCAGAATGGCGGATAAAATGGTGGAATTAGCTTCTCAGCAGAATGGATTTTTAGGTGTCGAAGATGCACGGGATGAAGGACTAGGAATTACTGTTTCGTATTGGGATTCTTTACAATCCATAAAAGAATGGAAGGAAAATTCTGCCCATAGAGTAGCACAAAATAAAGGGAAATCTGAATGGTATAAAAACTTTTCTCTCAGAGTTTGTAAAGTAGAGAGACATAACTTCTTTGAAATTTGACAATGTTACTTATTCAACTATCGGGTGCTTTAGTTAAAGATTATCGGGCTGCTTAAGCAGCTCTTTTTCTTATTCAACTAACGAGGCAGCGCACTTTAAAAAGGATTACTGCAATTTCGTTTCAAGTGAATAGATGTTGGGAGGGTTTTGGGTGATTAATGTGGTGATTAGAAGGCCAAGTATTGAGGACATTAAACAGTTAAATGAATTTTTTAGAATTGTTATTATTGATACGTTTAATAAGGAASGTATAGGGGAGAAGTCGGATGATATT
>NZ_JBFUIO010000285.1:0-1471 GCF_056401835.1 Paenisporosarcina sp. P4_D4
GACCTTGGGCATTCCAAGGAATGAGAGATGCAGGAGTTGACATCGGAATTGCTCCAATGCCAACACTTCCAAACGGAGAGCATGTTAAAACATTCATGGGTGTTAAAGGATGGCACGTAACAAAGTTCACGAAAAATCCTTACTGGGCAACAAAACTTATCGAACACTTGTCTAATGATGAAAACTCGAAAGCTCGTTTTGAAGCAGTTTCAGAAATTCCTGCTAACGTAGCATTAGTTGAAGATCCAATTATTGCTGACAATGAAGGCGCTAAAGCTGTAGCTGTTCAATCTCAATACGCAGTGCCAATGCCAAACATTCCAGAAATGGGCGAAGTTTGGGGACCAATGGCTTCTGCACTTCAAACTGTGGCTACAGGTAAATCTGAACCACAAGCAGCTTTGGACGAAGCTGTTAAATCTATCAAAACTAACATTGAAACAAATCACCCAGCGAAATAATACTTGCTAAGTGTGTCTCCCAAAATCTACTCCGATGCCTGAGAAAGTTAATCGGTTACAACCACCTGCCATAGCTTCTTACCGTGGATATGGTAGAGATTTGGGTAGCATATCATGCTGGTATCAAAATGCTGGGAAAAGACATGGGCGGTATCCTTCATTCCGGAGGGTATTGCCTATCCTTTTATTTATCCTATTAATTTCAGTTTTTCGAATAGCATACTATAAGTATTGAAAACTACAATTACCGATTGTGATACATACTCAACACTTTCTTCTATGCTGAAAAGGAGGCCAAAGCCCGAATGGAAGGTTTAACAACTGCTACTCATCATCGAAGAAATGCCACATTGCTCTCCATAATTCCTGGATTCGGACAGTTTTACAATAAGCAATTTATTAAAGGAATGATCTTTTTAATTTTAGCGGCATCGTTTGCCATCGTTTTTTCTGAGTTTTTAGGAGTAGGTTATTGGGGCATTGTCACTTTAGGGGAAATTGCTGGATTAGATAATTCAGTATTCCTGTTAATCGATGGCATCATTGCTTTAATTATCACCATCATGGGTCTATGTGTGTATGCGTTTAATTTATATGACGCGTACCATAACGGAAAGAAACGTGATCTAGGCGAATCGGTAAACTCGGTAAGACAGCAATACCATAACTTAATAAATAATGGATTTCCCTACTTAATGATCTCACCAGGATTCTTCCTCTTGATTTTTGTTGTTATTTTCCCAATATTATTTGTCATACTTTTGGCATTTACCAATTACGATTTGTACCATTCACCACCAGGAAATTTAGTGGACTGGGTTGGATTCCAAAACTTTATTGATATTTATAAATTGGACATTTGGAGAAAAACATTCTTTGCTGTACTTGCTTGGACCATTGTCTGGACTTTCGTTGCTACAACTTTCCAAGTAGCTCTAGGGATCTTCCTAGCGATTCTTGTTAATCAAAAGGATTTGAAAGGAAAAGCAATCATACGTACAATCATGATT
>NZ_JBFUIO010000286.1:0-1469 GCF_056401835.1 Paenisporosarcina sp. P4_D4
GAATGTGGAAGCTGTGAAAGATAAAGTGGAAACAAAGAAGAATATTCGTAAATCTATAGCAACTGTTGATTTAAATGATTTAATTCCTGTTGTAGCATTGGTAGACTCTGTGATTTTCGTTGCAGACAACACTAAAGCTGAATATGAATGGGGCTCTAAAGGCGACGTTCAATATATAACATTCAGCGAATTAGTATCTATGAAAGGTCGTCAAAAACGCTTTTTAGATGAAATGTGGATTTATATTGATGATGAAGAAGTGGTTGAGGCACTAAATTTAACTTCACACTATCAAAAATATGATGAAATCAAATCAATGGAAGATTATTTAGATAAGTTTAATTCTAATCATGAGCTAAAACAATCCCTAACACCACTACCAGATGGCATTAAAAAGTCTTTAGGTCGCCAAGCAGCTAAACTAATTGAAGACAAAAAGCTAGACGGATACAATACAATCAAAACATTAGAAGATTGTCTTGGTGTTGAATTAGCACATTTACTTGATAAGTAGAAAGGTGTGCATCTAAATGGCTACACCATTCAATGACGTATATAACCTATTCCTTTCACAAGTCACAGACAAGAGCCTAGAAAAGATTCCTGAAATATCTCTTAAAGCTAACCTTCAGCTTTGGTTAATGTCTGCAACTGGATTCTTCTCAAATTGTCGCCAAGACTTAACAGATTACGATTTAGAATTGAATCAATTTAATGTTGATTTAACAATGATTGAAAAGCAAATACTCGCTAAATTTATGGTTGTGGTCTACATGGGTACACACTTAATTCATGACAGTTTGCTTAAAGAACATCTAAATTCTAAAGACTACAGAACACATTCCCCTGCTAACAAAATCAAAGCATTAATTGAAATCAAATCCCAAACTAATACAGAAGCAAATACACTCGTGTCACGCTATTTATACAGCATTCCCAACCTAAAGGATTTATTTAAATCATGACTCTACTTACACAGAGAGATTACCGAGAGTATCTAATTGAATTAAAGAACAGAGTGTATAAAATCCTACCTCTATATGAGGAAGAAAATGAGTGTCTGACAGAATACATCGACAGTGTATGTTTCGAGCTATATGGATTGAAAAAGTTAATTGCAGATTTACCACATGGGATATGGTATGTGAAGTCATTAGCCACATTGGAACAGATGAAAGTTGAAACTTTAAATGTTGGACATAAGAAGCGAGTTAAAAAGGAAACGTTTAAAGTGTTGAAACTAATCGACAATCAAATTGACGTATTACCAAATGAGACATTGAAAGGAGAATGAGAGTATGAGTGATTTTCAGGCTTATAGAGATCGAGTTAATGCAACGGGAAATGTTATTGACAACTCAAAACAGCTAGCAACTGAACAAATCATGAACTCCCCTTCTCTTAAGTATGTCAAATTGAATGATGGAATTGATGCTATTCCGTGTATTGTATCCGATAAGGATTCATTC
>NZ_JBFUIO010000287.1:0-1434 GCF_056401835.1 Paenisporosarcina sp. P4_D4
GCACAAGACAGATTGGATATTTATTCATTAGAGGAGAAAAGCAAATCAACCAAAAGCCCGTCAACTCAACGATGTATATTGGGTGAATAAAAGATAGATTCGTGAAAAGAGGAAGAAGTGATTACCCGTACGGGTTGGGCAGAAGGGGTCAACTTCCGAGTCGTGGTGTTATGTCAACCTAGCGTGCATACGTGATACAATCCAGTTGAGTAACTGAATCGATGTTTGCGGACGGATCGTCCGTGACGGTCAAGGGCATAAATCATTAGCTATCACGTTTTAGTCGTAGATTTTTGAACCATAAAGAGAATAAAAGACATTCATCAATGAACGATGAATGTCTTTTATTATTCTCTTGTAAACCCGAGAAGAGACTATATAATCTCAACCCTTATTAAATTTTAGTACAACCACATCAAAGATACGGTATATAGATTTTATTGTTACAAATCCAATCGGAATCAATATAAATAAATACACAGCAGAATACATCATGCTTTTAAAATCACTTGTTGCAGATAACTTTGTAAACGCTAAAGCGATTACAAAAGCAATCATAAAAATAAAAAGATTATTATTTTTCGAAATTTTCATAATTGGAAAACTCCCTTAGTTTAATCTTATTAAGTCCAACCATTGGTTTCACAAAAGTCTGTGAAGAACCTATAGTCCCCTTCCAGTTTTTTACATGCTTTTATAATACCATAAGTAACTACATGATAAACAATCACAGCACCCGCACCTCACTTCTTTCATCATATAGTCATCATACCGTGTCCATTAACTCCTAAGTTTTGTTACATAGGGTGCTTTAGTTGAAGAACCGGCTGCCTTTTACATGGCAGTCTTTTTTTAATGAACCTAGTTGAATACTTCCCATTCGGGGTGTTATGTCAACCTAGGATGCATACGTGATACAATCCGGTTCAGCGATCGAATTGATGTTTTGCGGATCAACCTCATGTAGAGAATCCATGGGAAAGAAAAAGGGAAAAGCGAATCTATCGCTTTTCCCTTTTCTTTATTCGTTTTCTAGCACTCTCACTTGAGAATTGCTTTTTTCAAACATTGAATAACAATCTATTTTCAGCCATTTATCAGTCGATTAATCTGGTCTTGTATATACTTCATTTGTAATCGTAGTCGCTCTGTTTCTTGACGTATTTTCAACATTTTGTGCTGTTGTTGTTCTTCTTCTTCTTGGTTATTCTCCATTAGATGTTCTTGTTGTTCTAGCATAGCTTGTTTCCGTTGTAAAGTTAAACCGAAAGCTGTAATAGTTTCTCCTAAAGTAAGTAATATCTGTCCTATGTGATGTAAATTAGCATTAGCAGGATAGTCATCTTCTATAGTCTCCATTTGGTCATTCAGGTAAATCCCCTCTTCTCCTTAACAATCTCCTTTATTGTATTCATTATCTAATAAAAAGACCCA
>NZ_JBFUIO010000288.1:0-1423 GCF_056401835.1 Paenisporosarcina sp. P4_D4
TGATCGGACTAACCCCTCATTATAGAGAAACAATCCGAGGACTAGAAATTGCTGACTATCTTGCTAACATGTTTACAGAAATTATCTGGAATATTGTGATTTTAGATGACGACAGTGATATGGGAAGCCTGTTGAAGTATCATGTTAAGACCAATCACATTTACGGACTAACAGAAAAAGATGCAGAAAAAGCAATCGCAATACTTAACAAGTAAATTATGAGGTGAACGAACAAATGAACAACGGACGACACGTCTTAGATAGCGATGATAAATTTATTCTAACTCGAATCAAAGCACAACTAACAGACGCAATTAATTCACTGAAGAAACGCAATGTCAGACACGTTAATATTGAGATCGAGCTGCATAGTCACATTAAAAACGTATTAAATGAAGGAAAATAAAAACACACTTTTATTGGACAGTAGACAACAAAAAGCGAAGGAGTGAAGAAGATGAAAAAGCGAAGTTATTTTGTTTGGTTTAAAACCGAAGACAGCGTGATTGTAAACGTAAAAGACGATGTGAACAGACCAAACAATGATGATTGCGATACTGTATTGCAGAAATGGATTCATGAAAATTATGGTGATGAACCTTACGAATATTTCGAGTTGGATAGCGTTCCAATCGAAGAGATTTAATGAACAGTACAACGACAAAGCAAAGGAGGACAGCAAGTGTTAACAAATAATACGATTAACGCTATTATCCATGAAGTAAACGTTGCTCACAGTATTGATTGTAGCCAACATGCACGTTATCATATCGCAAAGCAATGCAACAACATGAAAAGTGAAGCAAATAAAACTGAAAAGAAGTGGAATGAGTTAGGCATATGGTTAAAACATAATCCTGATGCAACTGTGGATGAAATACAAATTATAAGAGAAAAACTAAATCGAAGCGAATATGTCAGAGATTTAAGGGGTGGATTCACTAATGGACTTAATAGTTAAATTGAACTTCAGCTTTGATGAAATGGATGATTGTTCAGAGGAAGAAATCAAGAATTATCTGCTCACAGCATTAGAAAGTGGTGCTGAATCTACATCATGTGAGATAAGAGTAAGCACAGTTGAGTTTGTAAAATGAAATCAATGGAAGATATAAGCAGCAAAATTACACGATTACGACATCAATTACTGGTTCATTCATGTCTGTATTATCGGTTCAATACGAATATCATATCCGATCATAAGTTTGATGAGATATCTAATGAGCTGGTCAAATTACAAACACAATATCCATACGTTGCTTCAGAATGTATTTATCATGAACACTTTAAAGGATTTGACGGATCAAGTGGATATGATTTGCCTTACCATTTAGATGAAGTTATACAGAGGACACTGAAATTATTAAATTACCATAATAGGAAAAATAATTAATCTTTATCCTTGCAATTAGTAAATTATAAG
>NZ_JBFUIO010000289.1:0-1422 GCF_056401835.1 Paenisporosarcina sp. P4_D4
TCTACTGCTTGAACAGTTGGTTCAGAATCTTTAATAGGTTTATTTGTGGCTGTGCGTGGTTTCCGTGTATTTCTTGTCTTTTGTTCTGCCATTGTTTATTTCCTCCTTTTATTCAAAAAAGAGAAAAGATGATAAACATCTTCTCTCTAAAAGTTTATAGTTTATTTAATTTTAAGATAAAGTGTAAATACCAAATAATGAACTGAATACTGTTTTCACACCAAATTTTGTAAGGTATAGGTATTCAAATGACATATCATTATTTTCTTGCTCGTTTTCAGTTTGCTTCATGTAGTCATCACCTTCATAAACAACTTTAATGAATTGATCACCAGTTGTAGGCAATACTAAGATTTGTTTGTCGTCATAAGCAAATTCGAAAGTATTAGCTTTGTGCACAACTGGCAACTCAACAAGAGTCATTCCGTTATAAATCCCAATACGACCCTTTGTATTTTTGTCGACTTTCATTTCCTCAGAAATCCAGTTTACACTTGCTCCATTAATAATCGTTGATAATCCTTTTGTAGTACCAACTACGATAGCGTTACCAGCTTCAGCTCGAACGTGCTGGTATAATTCAATTAACTTATCTTCAGCATAAGTACCTGTTGCAACGAATTCAGCAGGTAATTGAGAAGATGTAGAAGCGAATGTAGCTGCAACTTCTTCGTATACTTTAAGTTTCAATGCTTGTGAGACTTTAGCCACTAAACGAGCAAATGAAACACGACCAGTCATGAAAGCTTCAAAATCAGCGTAAACACCTACAGAGTATGCTTTAGTATCGACAGAGAATTTTGTACCGCCTTCTAATTTTTGTCTGCGGATATTCCAGTGGTTACCTGAATGTTGAGATACAGTCAAGATAGCGTCATCTTCTAAATAGAATTCGTTTAAATCTCCACGAGCAATGTTTTTGATTTCAGCAAACTGCATGAAGAATTCATCTTCTTCCACGCCTTTTAAGAAACCTTCAGCAATTACTTCTGTTAAAATTTCAAATACTAGTTCACGATTGTGAGTGTTACGCATTGTTTTACGATTTACTTTTTCTACTTCTAGAACGTTGAAAAACTTTTCACGCAATTGAGTGTCAAAATCCTTACCTTCTGAAAAGTTTAATACTTGTTGTGGGTTACGTACGTAGTCCACGCATACTTTTACTAATTCTTGTTTAGATGTCATTATAATTTTCCTCCAATAATTTTAAGTTATAATTTATTAATTAAACAGATAAAACTTCTAATACTACATAAGTAGTAGCAGTTTGAGTAACGTTTACAGCTAAAGCTCCACCAACTGTTTCAAGTTTTACGACTTTTGCTTTAAAACCAGTTGCAGGTGGTGTTGCAGTAGTTTTTAATTTGTAACCACCAGCAGCAGCTACGATATCACCTTCAGCAGGTTCAGTTACAAATC
>NZ_JBFUIO010000290.1:0-1416 GCF_056401835.1 Paenisporosarcina sp. P4_D4
TGTTGCGGCACTACACCTGAACATATAAGAGCCATTGCTTCCGAATTAAAAAATGTGGTTCCAATTACACAAAAGGTCGTAAAAATAAAACCACCTAAACAAGTTGTCGACGTAATATCAATAAAAAGGGATTTCCCGCCTCTTGAGAAAATTGTAAAGAAGAAACCATCGATTATTGTTGAGTTAGATCCTCCTCGGAAATTGGATACAACAAAATTTTTCATGGGAGCAAAAGCTTTAAAAGAAGTGGGAATCGATGCGATTACACTTGCGGATAACTCGCTTGACTCTGTTCGTATTTCAAATGAATCATTAGGTTACCTAGTTAAAACTCAMCTGGCGATGCGGCCACTCATCCATATAGCTTGCAGGGACCGCAACCTTATCGGTCTGCAATCCCACTTGATGGGCCTTCACACTTTAGGGATGAATGATGTACTTGCGATAACGGGCGATCCAGCTAGAGTAGGCGATTTCCCAGGAGCATCTTCTGTTTATGATGTGTCATCCTTTGAGCTGATTCAAATGATCAAACAACTTAATGAAGGTTTATCTTTTTCAGGAAAAGATCTTGGCCAAAAAACATCTTTTAGCATTGCCGCTGCTTTTAATCCAAATGTCCGTCATCTAGATAAAGCGGTGCAGCGCCTTGAAAAGAAAGTTCAGCTTGGCGCAGATTATTTCATCTCACAACCTGTATTTTCAGAGGAAAAATTACTCGAAATTTACGAATCTACCAAACATCTTAATGCGCCTATATATATTGGTTTAATGCCCTTACTAAGCAGTAAAAACGCTGAGTTTCTTCATAATGAAGTACCGGGAATCAAAATTTCGAAAACGATTCGTGACCGCATGGCAAAATTTAATGATAACCCGGTTCAGGCAGTACAAGAAGGACTCGAAATTACGAAGTCTTTAATTGATACAGCATTAGACTTGTTTAATGGGATTTATTTAATTACACCATTTTTACGTTATGAACTAACCGTTGAGTTGGCTCTATATGCCCGTCAGCGTGCAAGCGAATTGCAGAGGAACAAAATTGCCGTAACCTCCATTCATTGATTCAACTATGCAAACGGTATATGGGGATCAGAGCATCCAGGAATGTTTATCAATCTGATTCTTCCATATAGCTTATTGGTAGGGGGATTAGGTGGAATTCTTTATTTTACTCCAATTGAAATTATGCGAGCTAGTAGGACTAAAGTGGAACCTAGGAACTAAAAAAATGTATATTCTTATCTCGGTAATGATGTGGTGCTGTAAACAGGTATGTATTACATTTTAATACTGGAAAATTGATGTTAGTTAGCAATAAATGGCAAACGGCATGTTCCTTTATTTTAACTATCCAAAAGATTAACCCTATAGTGTTTTATTAACTAAAGGTGCCATTGATAAGTCAGAGGT
>NZ_JBFUIO010000291.1:0-1410 GCF_056401835.1 Paenisporosarcina sp. P4_D4
GTTTGATACCCTGTGAAAGTGATTCTTGTGCTTTTGATTCAAAAGGATTACAAAACAGTATAATAAATACTAGCAAAACGATAGTGAAGTGACTGATATTTAATTTAATGATGTCCAAACTCCTAATTATGTGTTTTTATTTTAGTATAATAGTAATAATGATAATAAGATATAATTTATGGAAAAAAAGTCATTAATATTACAATTTAATAAAAAAATAATAGATTAGGAAAGATATATTGGGGATATAGCGTGCTTAATTTACGTGAAATCAATAAAGATAATTGGATTCACTCTCGAAAGTTAAATAATTGTTATGAACGGTCGAAATTTTTATTTCGGTCGTTTATTTGTGGTTTATACGCGATGTTTGTGGCAGTAATCGATTGTAAGATTAACAGTAAAGCGGTCGAAATTTCATATACGACAGCCTTTTTTTATGGATTTCATTATGCTCTTTGATGTTTTGTTTGAGGGGGAGGGGGTAGGGGAATGAAGAAGCGAGAAGACATATTGAAGAGATGGGAATTTTGACTGATCGCAAGTCGGATGATCCAATTGATATTTAGCATCTTCGTTGGGGCTGAAGGATAAAGAAAGTGATGATAGAATCCAGCAACTTTAAGTTGTTGGGTTCTTTTTATGGAGAAAGTGAGGAGGCGGCTGAAATTGCATCTTCAGCCGCCTGTTTTATGGGAATATGGAGATAATTCTTTCGTTTACAGTAGGGGGGTAAAGCTTAGTTGGAAAAAACGCCGTGTTAGTTGGAAAAATAGACATCGGCGTATTAGTGTACCACTTCATTAAGTTCGGAGATGTCGACTTCAGAACGCTCTTCGAGTGAGCGACGAAGATGGACTGTTGCGAGTTTGCCGTTTTCGTGAACTTGGTCGATCCAGACGGAAACTCCGTTGTACGTGACTTCGATATCATTTGGCGAGTTGACGATTTGCTTGATGCGGTTTAGTTCCATGTGAATTCCTCCTTAATCAAGTTGCCTATTCAGTTTGATTTAGTTTGAGTTTGAATCATCATTATCATGTGAAGTTTTGAAAAAATATTTTATTAGGGTCACGAAAGACTGAATGGGATTATAATGTGTAAAGACTTCGTATTTTTTAGGGGATTTGGTTGCATGTTAATTAGAATAAATAAAAAGTTGGAAAAAATAATGTCGTTGTTCATCCCAATCAGTTTGGTAATTGGGGTTATTTTTTCGGCGACGCTTCACGATTTTTCGGGACTGATTCCATGGATATTTGCGTTCATGACGTTTGCGGGCAGTTTGAATTCGAATTTTGCATCGATGAAACAAGCGATGCTTTCTCCTTTGCCTTTGGTGCTAACAATCTTCGTGTTGCATGTATTTATGCCACTATGGGCGCTTGGGATAGGTCATGTGGTGTTTAG
>NZ_JBFUIO010000292.1:0-1409 GCF_056401835.1 Paenisporosarcina sp. P4_D4
GTATAATGTATGTCATACAGTATTATATAATTGTTTAATCTAATTAAACTTTTCATAATTATTTATATATGCAACTTACAATTATTATAATATTGTCCACAACTTATCCACAATTATATCATTCACATTTCAATCACATTCATTTTCATTCACCTCATGATAAGCACCTATATTCCATCTATATTCCATCATCATCTATTCACTATCTATCCATCTGGTTACATCTGATCCATTACTTATACACAATTCACACAACTCATACAACTCATACAACTTACGTATAATAGCACACTTATCATATTCATTATATATAATGCTTGCATATTGCAATTGTTATTTCATATCATCTAATCATATATAATCATTTCAACGTAACTACAATTACTCTACAATGTTATCACTCATCTGGTTATATCTAATCATCTCATATCTAATCAATTATAATAATATCATCATATCATATAGTATCAATAACTACATGTGCAGCCGTTCACCTTATACATGATAATTCTATCTGATCCATTACTATCCATTCATATCTAATCATACACATCATACGACTCATACAATTTACATGTCATACAATGTCATACACACATCATATCAGCACACAAACAAAAAGCATATCAGACAATCATATCTGATACGCTCATTCATTACTAATATTTAGTTGTTAGTCCAACCAATTCCCAACCATCATCATCAAATGTCCCAATCAATTTATTACCATGATGCAACTCATTCACATAGTCTGATCCAATCCATTCAACCATGTCATCATGACTAACATATATTACATTCTCAGTATCAGCATTTCCATCTAATAAGAATGTACCATCTTCATTCGTATACATGTAATACAATTCAATCTGGTTATGTTCTAATCCTTTGCTATGGTCATTATCATTCTTATCATTCACATTGTCATATCCGAATACAAACAAACAGCACACCACTAACATTAATCCTATAATATACTTTTTCATTATTAACCATTCCTTTTCATTTATAGTTTAGTCATTCATATACATTAATTAAATACTTCATCCATCAACCAATACAATATATATAGAATAGCTTTCATTCTCATTAATCAATCCATCATCCCAATAGATATCATAATCAATCTTTACACAATCCGTTTTCTTTTCTATCTTATCCTTTTCAACGTGTCCATAAGTCTTCATAATTTCTTCAATTGTATCTGATAACGCATACTTTCCACGTCTGGTATGATCAAGGTATTCTATACTGTTCACATCTTGTTTAGTTTTGCTGACTATAATCATACGGTTACAAGATCACGCAAGATTATTTTATTTTTCAACTGTTCTTTTCTCAATAAATAATTATTATAGTCTTGTCTGATTTCATTATTTAAGATTAAATCGTAGTTATCAATAATATTC
>NZ_JBFUIO010000293.1:0-1402 GCF_056401835.1 Paenisporosarcina sp. P4_D4
TCTTAACCGCTTCGATGAACGTTTCTTTTGATTTAGCGACCCCGTTATAAATGATTTTTTCTTTTTTATACCCCAGCATCTTCGCTAATTCATATTCATCGTCTGAAACCACTTCTGCATAGATTCCGCGCTCTTTAAAGTAATTTAATAACCAAGGCAATCCGTTCGTTTTGAATGAATAGCCAATGAGCGAGTTACCCCAATGTTTTTGAAGTGCTTCCTCTAGCTGATTGAGATTTGACTGTAATTCCTGTTCATCGATTATAAAATAAGGTGTTTCTAAGTGATCATGCGTCAACCTTTGATTTCTCACCATTTTCCACCCTTTGAAGAATTATTCACCCATTACATGTTCTTCATGATCTCTTCGATTACTTACAATAAAAATACAAATCATGAGGATTAATTGATACACACTTGAAATGAAAATCCCGATACAAAAGCCCATTAATCCATAAAATTGATACAAGACAAACGCAGAAACCATATATACAATCACATTGGAGCCATTAATGATCAACTGCCAATTGATATGGTTAAATTTCAGAATAAAAGGTTGGATGACCGAACTAATCACACCGACAATAGCCGTTGCGGTTGTAATATAAATATATTTTAACGACTCATTTGCCCAATCAGGATATAAAAAACCTAGAACAAACGGACTGATCCAAATCGTAAAAACATATCCAATGATGCCAACAATCCCTGTCAGTAGCATAATCGAACCGAATGTTTTGTGATTGAATTTTTCCATTCTCGCTATATAACTCAAAATCACCCCATTAATCGGCGTGATGGCCATGGACATGATTTTACCGATGATGGTCGCCGTATAATAAATCGTTACCGCAGCTGGGCCAAGTAATGGGAAAATTAATAGTTTATCTGCATAGTTTAATACGTTTGTTAGTAGAGAGGAGCCGAGGAGAACGATACTTTTATAAGTAGTGGAGTTAAATATGTCTGTGCGTACAATTGGTTCTTTCAATAGGGTTGAATTTTTGATGATATAGAGAACACTAAATCCGTATCCAAAAATAAAGATGAATTGCCAGTATCCCATCAAACTAAATAAAAAAGTGCCCAAAATATGGCCAATGGTTAAGAGCACATTATTGATTACAATCTTTTTATAGTTTAACTGTAGCCGAAAACTGACGCCTAAATATTCTCTTAATAAATTTAAACAGGATATGAGGACGATTAAACTAATACTGATGAATGAAAACTTACCTTCATAATAGATTGTTCCAATGATCATCATAATCGTGCTTAACGCGATACTGCTGATTAATAAAATATTGAAATCACCAGAAATTCGCTTTTTACTATATTCATCATCTATTAATAATCGAATATTGTTTAACACATTACCGAACGGAAAACTCAATACAGTAAA
>NZ_JBFUIO010000294.1:0-1390 GCF_056401835.1 Paenisporosarcina sp. P4_D4
GTGTAGTGCAACTTGAATATGCAGTCACAAGAGGATGGATTACTGAATCAGAGAAGAATCAAATATTAGGTGCAGAATCATTATCTGATTTCAATCTTGTTTAATTCATTAAATAATAAAGTATAAGAATGGAGGTGAAGTTTATTGAGAGAAGCTATAAATTTTACATTTGATGGTATCTCATCTGAGGATATGGGTGTTATGATTGCCTCCCCTGATGGAGGATTATACGATGAGTCGTTTATGCCACAGAGAAGTATCGTTGAAGTGAAAATACCCAAAAAGCATTTACCTTATTATCAGAGAGTAGAATATGAACCACTTTCTTTTTCTTTGACTATTTTTATTAGTGAATGGCAAGAACGAGACAACTTAAGGCAGATTGCTAGATGGTTATTCCAAGATTTTTATAAACCATTAATATTTGATACGAATCCTAATCGAGTATTCTACGCAATCATTGAAGGTGATCCAAGATTAAAACATAATGGTGCAAAACAAGGTTATGTTGAAATTGACATTCGATGTAATTCACCTTTCACATATGGTCACACTCAAGAAATTGAGGGAATTGAAGTTAGAGTAACTAATCCAACAAATGAAACAACGATTTACAATGAAGGTGATATGACGATTAAGCCTAGAGCTTGGATTACTAAAAAGGTTAGTAGTGGCTCAATCAATATTGCAAATGAATCAAATAATCAACTTGTAATACTTAACAATTTGCAATTAGATGAGGAAGTATTTATCGACTTTGAGAATTTAGAAATCGTATCATCACTTGAAAGTTTAGGTGTATACCACTTTGACGACCACAATGACGTTTGGCTTGAATTAATTGAAGGAGACAATTTCCTAAGTTTCATAGGAGATTTTGATATTCGATTTGAATTCGAGAAGGTTTATTTAGCTGATTAATAAATTATAAAATGGAGGTTTTATTATGGAAAATAAAAATAAATTATCAGAAGGTACAATGGCTTGGGTGCGACTTGCTTTGTTTGCTTTACCATTGATTAATACAATTTTAGTTATGGCAGGAATTGAACCACTACCTTTTGATGAGCATCAACTTGAAAACATTTTAATTATGGTTGCTGGATTTGTTGCTGGTCTATGGGCATGGTACAAGGATAATAACGTTAGCAAGAAAGCTCAATTGAAGAAAGCTGCAACTGAAAACAAAACTGAACAAGAGTTAAAACAATTAGCAGGGAAATAGTCTTCCTTGCTTTTTTCTTTTGTCTAAGAAAGAAAGGATGATGAATAATGACATTTAAAATGAAATATACATGGCGTGAAGATTTCATTCAAAAAGGAACTTTACGTAGAAGTGGAATTAAGATGCCTAGCGTTCGATTCGTAGTGGTTCACGATACAGGAGCTC
>NZ_JBFUIO010000295.1:0-1378 GCF_056401835.1 Paenisporosarcina sp. P4_D4
ATGTTATTTCACATGCATCGGGAAGTACATGCTGCAAGGTTTATAGAAAGAAAACGGTAGAAGAAAATAACATTATATTTCCCGATTTAATGAGATTTGAAGACATGGTTTTTAATAAATTAACCACACCTTTTTGTGACTGTATCTACTATCTAAAGAAACCATTATATAATTATATAATTCATGAGAATTCAATAGTTCATGATGAGAGATATGTAGATATAAAGTATGCAATTAGCGCATTCGAGATAATAGCTAAGAGGTTAAAATACAAATATCCTTTAGAATTAGAAACATTATTTATCAAAGAGTTGCTTTATACTACTGTGCTTACGTTAGTTTTAAAAAAGGAAAATAAAAGAGCTATCATTAATCATATTAAACATTGGGAACAACGATACCCAAAATGGTATAAAAATAGTAGCATAAAAGATTTTTCTTTTCATCAAAAAATTATTTTGAAGTTGATACAATTTAAAAATATTAATATGTTATTTTTGATAATATATTTACGTAAAAAGAATGTTCTATGAAGAATATGAGAATGGTAAAAAAATAAAAATATTTTAAAAAGTAGGTAAATGACTTGTTGATTAGCATTGTTGTTCCAGTTTATAAAGTTGAAGATTTTTTAGAAAGATGTGTTAATAGCATAGTTAATCAAACATATAGCAATCTTGAAATAATCTTAGTAGACGATGGGTCCCCTGATAATTGTGGTCTTCTTTGTGATAATTATGCAAAAGAAGATAATAGGATATTTGTTTTACACCAAAAAAATGGAGGACTTTCAGATGCTAGAAATGCAGGGTTGAGGTTTGCTAAAGGTGATTATGTACTTTTTTTAGATTCCGATGATTATCTCAATGAAAATGCATGTGAACGTCTTGTTGGAAAAATAGATAATAAAAATATTGATGTTGTATATGGAAATGCTACTTGGATTTATAGTAATAAATCTTATACAATTGAGCGAAATAATATTTCCGAATTTAAAGAATATACGGGTAATGAGTTTTTAGAAGAAGAATTAAAAAAGGGAAACTGTTCTATGCAGGCATGGCTAGGACTTTTTCGTAGAAATTTTTTAATAAGAAATAACTTATTTTTTAAGTATGGTATTTTGCATGAAGACGAGCAATGGACTCCAAGAGTGTTGTTAAGTGCCAAAAAAGTTAAGTACATTAACTATGCATTTTATAACTATGTTATTAGAGAACATTCGATAACCCAAGAAAAAAACAAAACAAAAAATGCAATTGATTTGTTAGATACATGTTATGAATTGAATAAATACTATAAATCGATTGGTGATAACAAACTTAAGAATCTTTTAAATAGATATTTACTTAAGGTTTTTTTAAGTGCAATCTATATG
>NZ_JBFUIO010000296.1:0-1360 GCF_056401835.1 Paenisporosarcina sp. P4_D4
ATCTTGAACAGTTAAGTAAAGTAAGAGAACGCACGCTAGATTTATTTAAGCAAATAGAGGACATCTGGTTGGATGAAGTTTCACCCTTTGGTCCTGATCATGTAGCTAACAACTATTTCCGATGGTTTCATGTATTTGAAGATGAGCTAAATCATCGAGGTCAAATCCGTCTAATTCGCAACCATATGAATAGAGAACAGGAGAACTAATTCCATATTGAAAAAAGGAGGGACAAGTCCAATGGTAAAGAAATAAAATGAGAAAATCTTAATTTATTTTATTTACTTTAGAATAAACATGTAGGTTTTCTCTTTCGTAGAATTAATATCTAGAAAAGAGGAGAAATAACATGTTAAATAAATTCAGTGATACTATTTCTTATTTATCTAATCAAGATGATAATGAACGACCGACATTAGGACTGGTATGTGGTGACMGATATAGTCTAATAATAGATTCTGGTAATTCTCCTCAGCATGCTAAGGACTTTTTACTAGAAATCGAGAAGCTAAATGTACCACCAGTTAAATATGTTGTTATTACCCATGCACATTGGGATCATTTTCTAGGAATGAATGAATTTGATGCAACTGTTATAGTTAATAGTCAAACGAACGAAATGATAAAAGAATGGCAAAGTTTATCCTATGACGATAGTTCACTCCAGAGGTATGTGAATACTAATCAAATGAGTGCTATGTGTATGAAGATTGTACAAACTGATATGCCAAACAGGGATAGTTTTAAGTTAAACTCTCCAGATGTAATCTTTGAAAAAACACTAACTATTGATTTGGGTAATAAAATTTGCATACTTGAAAAAATCAAAAGTACTCATTCAGATGACTCTACAATCATTTATATTCCAGATGAAAAAGTTGTTTTTTTAKGTGATTGTGCATATGGTACAACCACAAATTCTTTATTTCATTACAAGCAATCATTGTTATTGCCAATGATTAACGACATACAAAAATATAATGCTGAAATGTTTCTACTTGGTCATGAATCGATCTGCGATTCCACTGAAATGGATATATATTGGAAAGAGTTAATAAGTGCAAGTCGTGTTGTAAAATCGACCTCACTAGAAGATGCTATAGAGAGCTTTAAGTCAGAAAATAAAAGGAATCCTAATGATAATGAATTATTTTTCATAAAATCATTTGTTAACGACCATATTATTCAATCACTATAATTCTATAAAATACATCAAAAAATAACCAATGGCCACCTCATTTAAAATTGAAATGAGGTGGCTATTTAATTGGTTATTTTTTGTCAAATACGACATAAGTAGTATATATTTTTCAAATCTCTTGTTGAACTAAACTGCCCCGTTAGTTCAATAAGAAAAGAG
>NZ_JBFUIO010000297.1:0-1350 GCF_056401835.1 Paenisporosarcina sp. P4_D4
CTCCCATCTGTTACGTGGCATACCTATGTGGATTTCAATATACCGATTTTTCTTACTTAAGCGTAACTTCTGACAGCCTTCAAACTCCCAATACCATAGATCGCCATCAACAAATATAGCTGGTGCGATTTCATCAACTTCTTGGCAATAAGCTTTATTACAATGCTTATTAAGGAGAATATTTATTCGAGTAATAAATTGTCCGACAGCCTTATCAGCTTTTTGATCTCCAAGTTGTGCACTAAGAGCAATATATTGATTCTCCATTGGTAGTCACCTACTTTCAGTTTACATCGACTACTTTTTCTTATTTTAAAGATACACCTTATTGAACTAACCTACCCCGTTAGTGGAATAAGAAAAAAGAGGCGCAGCCCGATGATCTTAAGCTAAAAAGCACCCGTTATTTGAAGAAGAATCTTTTTCCTTTAATTATTTATCACTATCAGGGAATCTCCAACATTTCGGAAATCCCATAAATCGAGTAAAGTAGTGGCTTCAGATAAAACTATTTATTATGTACTTTCTATGTGCACCTTCAACTATTCAGCCACTTTTATGTAAATATTGAAATAGCACAATTGCCATGGCTAATAGTTCTTCATTCGTATCATGTATGCGAAACTCTAAATTTCCCATCACTAATTTTGACAAATCGGCTTCGCTAATCTTTTGTGACTCTTTATAAACCAAAACTTGATTACTCACTTTATAGGATAGTAATTGATAGGTTTCGTCTTGAATATGGATGGCTAACTTATCCTCAAAATTTAGTTTATCTTTTATCTTCGGGGTATAACGAGCTTCCGCGATTTCTATGCCATTCTCTATTACTTTCCAAACAGCTTTGTTAGAAGTAAATTTACTATACTCTTGCCACTCTACTCGCTTGGTTTCATTAAAAAAAGCCAGATGGATATATTTATCGGGGGCATTTACCAACTCAACAAATAAACGTTGCCAAAAAGTAGGATAATACCGCCTATAGCGAAAAATACGTTGATTGCCTTTTGTAAGTTTCTTTTCCGTCCTTTTAGAACGTTCTGTTAATCTTGTTTGCCAAAGATCTTCTGATTTTGGTTTAAACTGTGCATCTTTTTTACTTTGAATAATTTCAATAATAAAAAATACTACCGCAGCTACTAAAAACAAACAGCTAAGACCCAATTGTGAAAGTTCAATAACCCCTTTAACAAAGTACCTAATCCAAATACCTAATTGAGTAGCTAGAAATAAAATGAATAAATACAACATGATGGGAATCCTCCTCCATCAACTATACGTATTTGAAGACATATTAGTTTCGAAAAATTTTTCTTATTGAACTAACCTGCCTCGTTAGTTAAAGAA
>NZ_JBFUIO010000298.1:0-1349 GCF_056401835.1 Paenisporosarcina sp. P4_D4
GTACAGAAGAGGCAGTAAATCCGGGTATTCCCAGATTTTGTGGTGAAATCCATAAAATTGGACCAGCTAAACGATTAACAGACCAAACAATTGATCCTAATTGAAGTAATTCACCCGTTAGTTGAATAAGAATTTCCTTTTTAACTTACCTTCTGAACGATCGTCTGATCCGATGTACATACAAATAAAGATACAGCTAAAAAAGTCATCTTCTAGTGAAGAATCTATTAATTCCTTGATTGTAGCCGGTTTACCCCAAATAAACTCATGATTAAAGTTAATCCTGCGACAATTGGAACAATCTCAAATGAGTTTATTTTAAACAACCAATACGGAATAGGTACACTAAATGAAGAAGGATTAGGTGCTACATTTAAGAAAATCGTGTATGTGACTGGACTATAAAAGGATAGAATTAGTAATGGACATGTTATGCATAGAAACAGTGGTATATTAATTTTAAACGACCAAAATTTTATAAAGATTGTGGAACTATATAAGCCAAACAAAAAAGGGACAATCGAGTTGAACCAATACGTAGATAGAGGATTATAAGTTGCTTCAAAATCTTGTTTTATTATCTGTTGATAATGGAAAGCAATCAGTATCAATGCAAGCAAACCTATAACCCATAGTAATTTCAAGGCAATTTTTTTAAAGTCTTGACGCATTTATTAAACCCTCTCCTTTATGGAATCTTCCTATTGTATTCTCCTCAATCGTAGAAAACCAATCAATCGTGTTTTTTATTTCATTAAATCAGCCTACATTTTAGAATTTAGCCAATCGTCTTTGTACTCTTTATTGAACTAACCTGCCCCGTTAGTTGAAGAAGTTCAACAAAATAAGCGTTAATCCTTATTGGATCAACGCGTCGAAAATACTCAATAAGCTGCCAATGTAGCCCTATATGCCAATTCATTGTGTTTGTATTGATTCCCAGAAAAGTTTATCCATATAAGTCCTTATTATTAGTTCAAATGGTTTTAAAAACTCAAGCCTAAAACACATCAAATTTGCTTTACATTTACGGTGTAATAACTTTAAACGGGGCAGCGAGAGTGAATTTCTTTTCTTTTGATAACTCACTATTAATTTCAAAAGACTTTAAAAGGCGATGTTCGCCTGGAGAAAGCTCACTTTCTAATCGTTCGAGCGAAATTGTTATTTGGGAAGACTCATTTGGACGGAGTATTAGTCCTATATCTTCAAAAACATTATTTTTAAAGGGAATTGAGTACCAAATGCCATCAATTTTCTTTTGAATTAAAAAATGTCTACCATACAAAAATTCAAGGTTGCTATCATTTTGAATATTTACTATAAGTTCCTTGTCAGAGGTTAGAAAT
>NZ_JBFUIO010000299.1:0-1333 GCF_056401835.1 Paenisporosarcina sp. P4_D4
GTTGGTAAGAGAAATGGGTGAAAGTTGGTTCGAGAGAAATATATTAACTATTGAAAAGGCTATTGTCTTCGTCAGGGAAGAACTGAAGAAAGAGTATCCAGAGGATAATGGCTGCTTTACTTCAAGAAGGTGTGAAGCATTTTTGTTCACTAACTAATAAATCGTAAACACATTCCTAATTATGATATAATTACCAAAATTAGAGGAGGCTTATAAATGGGCTATGATTCAGTTTTGGCTTTTTTACCAATCATAACTATCTTTTTTTACATAGCACCAGTTGTATTTGTGATTTGGTTTATGATTAAATTCTTAAAAATACAGCAGGAAAAGAACAAAATACTACGTACTATTTCTGACAAACTAGATAAGCTAAATTAGACGGGGAAACCCGTCATTTTTCATGTCACAGTTTGTGTCAACTCTAAAATAAGTCTTCTTCAAATCACGGGTGCTTTACTTCAATAARRAGTAAGGCCTTTWTCTTCTTTAACTAACGGGGCAGGTTAGTTTAATAAGAAAGTAAAGATAAGGGGGGAATAGATTGAGAAAAATAATACTGTTTTTTTCTCTACTAAGCGTTCTGCTAGTTACTTCGGGTTGTTTGGATGAAATGATTGGCCAAAAAATAACTATACAGAAACGAACTGGTGAAGAAAACATTTTTGAAGACTTCGAAGAAGTCACTCAAAAAAACAGGTGAAAAAAGCGATAGATATAGTTAATAATGCTAATTGGGAAAATGAAAAAGTAGAAATGGCACGCTATGCTGACTACCAATTTCAATTTCCGTCTAAGAATAGCAACGGCAGCGAAGACAAAATAGCGTCTTATTTACTATGGATTAGCCCAAATGATGAAAATCTAGAGATAGTTACCGATAGCGATAGATATGTAAAATTAACAAAGCAAGATTCAGCAGACCTATATGAAATTTTAACAGGAGAAGAATTAATAAAATAATTCCATGTCTTCATATACTCTTCAACTAACGGGCGCTTTAGTTGAATAACCGGCAGCCTTTACAAGGCGGCCATATAGTTGAATAATATGATAATGTATTAGCTATATAAATTAAGGAGGGTGGTTCTAAATTATGGTGTCTACTATGCCAAAAATTATAGTTAAGAGAGCTGTTAAATTTTTTTTATTTGCAGCAGCCATAACAATTATTGCAACTATAATAACCTACATAATCAATCCGGATTTAAAAGAAGTAATGGAAGGAGCAAAAAGTAAGTTATCGAACCAAGTAAAAGAATCTACAGGCATAGATAAACTATGGTCCTATATTGTTAATAACGGATTTATGGTTCCCTTACAAATGCTTATC
>NZ_JBFUIO010000300.1:0-1331 GCF_056401835.1 Paenisporosarcina sp. P4_D4
ATTGCTTGGTTTACACAGTTCCTTATGTAGTTTAGTAACTTCTGAAATCTTAAAAAAAATGTACTTAAACTAACGGGTGCTTTAGTTAAAGATCCTGGTTGCAAAGCAATTCTTTTTTAATGAACAAACTGAGTGTTTGATTGATGAATAATTAAAAGAGACAGAAAAGCCCTCCCTTTTTCTGTCTCTTTTACTTAGATAACACTTAACCAAAGTTCTAGACTTTCATTAACAGAATCACTAACTAACTTAATAAACGGTTCATGATCGCCAGTTGTGTGTGCAAGATCCAAAGCGTCGTAATATCGAGCACGATCAATGGCTTTAATGACAGCAGGGGGGAAGCCAGCTTTCATTAATTCATAGTTCATTAACAAGCGAGAAGTACGTCCGTTACCATCAATAAACGGATGGATTTTYACAAACTCCGCATGAACCCTTGCTGCACGTTCTACTGGATGTATCGTTGACCATTCATTTTCAACCGTCTCAACAAATCGCTCCATCAATTCTTGAACAGCTACATGGTCTGGTGGCCGATGAGACGCCCCACCGATTAAGACATTCTCTTTTCGATACACACCGGCATTGTCATCTTGTATTCCTTTTAACACAAGACGATGAATCGATTTAATTGTCCATTCCGTCAAACGTTCATGCTTTTGAACGATCTCTTCCAAGTAGTCAATCGCATCTCGATGATTAATCACTTCAAGATGTTCGCGCATCGTTTTTCCACCCACAGTCATGCCTTCCAGAACCACTTTCGTTTCGGAAATAGTCAATGTATTTCCTTCGATAGCATTCGAATTGTAGGTCCAGTCAATTAGTACATGATTGAGCAGTGACTTCACTGAATTGGCTGGTAAGGGTCTCGCTTTATCTAATTTTCTTTTCTTTCCGTCTATTTCATGAAAGTTCAACGTGCATCACCGTCCTCATCCGTCCGCAACAAGTTCATGTTGTTTAATCCTGCATTCATTCTATCATTTTCTACGAAGTGACAGTGGATTCATTTACACCCTCTAATTATTTTCCTTTCTAGCTCTTCACCTTATTTTTCTTCACAAATTCAGAAAATGTCTGGAAAACTTTTTCCCTTTGTTCCATTGAATCTTCTCCCAGATCAAAATACTTTTCAGCAAGGGCACCGGTTTCAATTAACCGTTTGGTCCGGGCTTTTCTCTTTTCCCAACTAATTTTACGCAGGGCTTCATTTTCCAACCGTTTTTTCTTTTGTTGCAGAGCCTTCACTTTTTCTTGTAACTCATTCGCTTGTTGCAGTCGATTATCCTTCATGGCGCATCATTTCGATTTCACGCGTTTCATTC
>NZ_JBFUIO010000301.1:0-1289 GCF_056401835.1 Paenisporosarcina sp. P4_D4
GGTTTKTTATGGTATTGAATTTGTTTGAAAAAAACCTAGATTTGACTGATGAACAGCTACATCCAAAATTTATTTTATTAAGAGATCATGAGATGCTTTCTCAACCACGAAAAATCCTCTCGGGATGGACAGAAGGATTTATAGACAGAGATAATAAAATCCTTAAAGAGTTTCAAACAACATTCCATTCAAGTTTATGGGAATTTTTCTTATTTGCTTTTTTTAAGGAAGCAGGATTTATACTTGAGCAAACTTATAACAGACCTGATTTCATTATTACTAGCCCACAACCAATTAATATTGAAGCTGTAATTTCAATTGGCAGACCAGAGTCTGATAGAAATTTAGAAGATATATTAAGTTCCCTAACGCCCCCTTATCTACAAGATGATTTTGAAGATTATATAAATGAGTCTATAATACGACATTCCAATGCAATTAATACTAAACACAAAAAGCATTTAGTAGATTACACGACCTGTAAATGGATAAAAGTTGATGTTCCATTTGTTATTGCTCTGGGATCATTTGRTCAAGTAAATTACGGAAGAGAGTTCTATTATCCACTATTGGCATTATTATATGGATGGTATTTTAATTCGAGGCAAGATTCATATGAGAAAAAGGATTACATTACTAAAACGGATACTGGTTCAAAGATACCAATTGGCTTATTTTTAGACCCAAAATATAAAAATATTTCAGCTGTAGTATTCTCTTGCACCATTACTATCGGTAAGCTTACTTCACTAGCAATTTCTAAGAGTGTCGATGCGTCTAATAATATTCAAACAGTATTAAATATATGTCATGACTTTGAAGCTCCTCATTATAAATTACAGATGGTGAGCGAAAAGAACCCAGAGGAATTATCTGATGGTGTATTCATTTTTCATAACCCTAACGCTGAAAGGAAATTATCATTAGATGCATTTTCAAAAACAAATGCCGTTCAGATAACATACGAAAATGGTCAATTAAATTTTAAAGGTTCAAATCTACCCATCTTCGCCAGACTCAATGCATCTAAAATATTATTTCCTGGTGCATTAGACGTATTAGTTAAGGAAGCCTTAATTAAATACAACAGATTAAACTAAATTATCAGTGCAGTGGTAGTTTGCCTAATTGAGTTAAAGAAAAATAAGAAATCTCCCTGCGATTAGATTTAAAATTTATAACATTTCAGATACTATGTGATTACAATTTTAGAGGGGAATGTTAAAACTATGACAACCGAACAGAAAAACAATTTTATTCCAACTTGGCTTGAAACCCCACCCAAGACA
>NZ_JBFUIO010000302.1:0-1263 GCF_056401835.1 Paenisporosarcina sp. P4_D4
CTATTGATCCTTCATTCAATCGATATCGACTTTCAAGTAAACGTTTGACTCTTGCTAATAAAATTGGTGGACTATATGGCTTTGTAACATAATCATCAGCACCTAGCTCAAACCCAAGTAATGTATCATCCTCATCAACACGTGCAGTTAACATGATGATTGGAACCTTTGATTCCTTACGGATTCTTCTACAAACAGTCCATCCATCTACTTTTGGCAACATGATATCAAGAATAATTAGATGAAAATCATGTTTTTGAAATGATTCTAATGCTTGTTCACCGTCAATGGCTTCAACCACCTCATAACCCTCGTTTAGGAAATAGTCTTTCACAATTTCACGTAAAATAGTCTCATCTTCTACTATTAAAATTTTGTACTGCATTATCAATTCACACTCTCTTTCGATGCTCCTTATTCTTAGATTTTATCCAATAACTCTTCGATTACTCCATTACTTAAATGAATAAATCGTTCCTATTAAGAACGGGAGTAGATTTAAAAGGGAAAAAACCGGAAATAAGAAAAATGTTGCAACTTTACCATTGTTATTTAATTGTTTACCAATGGTAATGTACTAACTTCTTTCAATATTTGAGTTTCAATAAATTTAATTTTTAATTCTGTTTCAAAAAAGTATAGCCTGACGAAATAAAGATTAGGTAAAGATACCAAATAAAAGTTTACGATCTCAAAAAATAAATAGTCCATTTTGTCATGGCTTCAGCAACCTTCTGGTGAGCTAACTAGCTGCTCATTGAGCTTAAACTCCAGCACCGTTAGTTGATTAAGCACTTATGCTTCTTTACTTCTCATTCTAAACCCGTTCGCTAACCTTGACTCTCCAAATCATATGATCATACCCTTCGTCCCAATAATCCTTTAACAAGTAATCAGGTTCTCCAAACTTCTTTTTCCAGATTTTTTGTGAACTAGTATATCCACTATCTAAACAAAATTCTTCTATGCCTTTATTCTGTAAAGTAAAATACATTTTATTTAATAGCAAATTCCCTACCCCAATCCTCTGGTAGTCAGGAAGAACAAATACTGTACCTATTTCAATTAGCTCTTTGAAAGTATTGTTTGTACAATCACTAATGAGATCGCTTGCTGGGCCGTATTCAATTGAACCAATAATTTTATCACCATCTAAAGCAATCAAAAAATATCTTTTTTTACCATTGCTGTCAAAATCACTTTCTAAGTATTTTTTCTTAACTTTAATTTCATCATTAATATCATCCGACTTCTCCCCTATAC
>NZ_JBFUIO010000303.1:0-1250 GCF_056401835.1 Paenisporosarcina sp. P4_D4
GTCCTGTATAACGTCAAAAAAGATAACGCAATCTTCGGTGACGATGCAAATGATGTCGCTATTGGAGTAGAATTATGCTATTTCCCTAATGACTATACTCGTACATTAGAAGCCTATCGCAAGTATGTCTGGTTCAATGCTTGGTTAGCTTACAACTTCAAATTGAATCCTTATACGAGTTTCATTGGTCATCACCTACTTGATCCTGACCGTAAAGTTGACCCAATGAACGCATTGAAAATATTAAAAAAATCGTATGCACAATTGCTAGTCGATATCGTCAATGAGTATATGGAATGTGTTGCTGTTGCTGAAAAGCCCGTGAATGTAATCCCTGTGAAACCTGCAAGTATTAAGGAGGAAAATAAAATGACACAACCTATTTACAAGCCAACTGCTAAGGATATCTTAAATGACACTCTAATCGTATTACGTAGATTAGAATCTAAGGAAAAAGACGGAATTGATGCTAAATGGAGATTACAATTATTGAACGGTGAATTAACTGAATCGGATGCAATTGGATTGTTGTACACTGCATTGAAGCGTGGATTAATTCAAGGCGACATTAAAGAGTAAATTATAATCAACAATCGAGGTAAGTTGAGAATACGAGAGCAAGAACCCAAGGAGATGATTCACACTAGGAGTGGTTGGATGCCTGAAAGCACTGATAAGAGTCTATATGTACGCATTGGACTAGTCGAAGATAAGGTTGACGGTAACAATAAAAAAATTGAAAGACTTGAGGATCAACAAGATAAGCTCGATAAGACTACATCTATAACTGAAATCCTTGTTGCAGAAATGCACAAAAGAGAATTAAAGCAAGAAATCCGTGAAGAAAAACAGGAAGCAACTATGAGTTCTCTTGCAACAGCAATCACCAATATGACAGCTACACTTAACAATATTAATTTAAGTCTACACAAACTCAATAGTGGACAAGAAGAATTGGAGAAACGTGTAGGTAAAATTGAGGATAATGGCAAGTTGGATATCATGGCAGTCATTAAGAATGTGATTTGGATTGGTGTTCCAACAGCTATCTTACTTTGGTTTGGACTTAAATAAACTACTAACTAAAATAATATATCCCCCTAGGACATCTCAATTCGAGGTGTCCTATTTATTTCATAGATAATTTAAATGACTGGACGTGAACAAATGTCAGGTAATACTTACAATTTAAAGGTCGATTTAAAACAAAAACATACAGCAATCGTTCCAACTTTTATACAATATGATGA
>NZ_JBFUIO010000304.1:0-1249 GCF_056401835.1 Paenisporosarcina sp. P4_D4
TCACAGGTTCTTTGCCAATGCTCACAGCTGCAATACTTTCAATCATCGTATCTCTAATAATTTCATAGTCTGCTTCATCTTTGGAGATCGTTTCTACTCGCATGAAGACGGCAGAATTTTCGTCATAGTATATTGAATCTTTATTAGGTTCTTCCCCAGTTAATGAATAGCCATCTAATTTATAGATCGAATAGTTCTGTTCATCACTATCCGTCAACTTTGCGGTTTCTTCTTTCTTTTCGTCATTGATCGAATATGACAGTGACTTTTCAGGTCCTCTTGTTTCAGTAACAGGTGCTGGTTCTTCTGTTTCCTCTTTTGCTTCATCTTCATCAGCTGTTTCATCTACCGTTGTTTCTTCAGAGTCCGCAACAGTAGTTTTATCACTTTCAGAACCATTAGATTCATCTGTGGAGTTACATGCAGAAAGCATGGAAATTGCTAAAGACAATGATGCAAATAGTAGCCAAGATTTTTTCATGTTATATTTCCTCCTTTATGTAGTAGACGTGATGTGGTTGTCATATGTTTCAAGAGTTGAGAGGCAAAACCAGAAACAGTAGAATCGTCATTGTAATATGAGCGATAATGATGAGCGGCATGCTTTTTTTCCATTCATACAAAAGCCCCCACAGTAAACCGGATGTGACTGCTGCAAGCACTCCTAACCAAAATCCGCTGAAAGCCATGGATAATCCGAAAAGTAAGGAGGCCACCAACACAGCGAAGAAAGGGCTCATGTAAGTTTTTAATTTTTGCTGAATAAAGCCCCGCCAAAACAATTCTTCTCCTGGGGCAATAATTAACATCAACAATAAATAATGCCAAACAGTAGTCGGTCCAAAGTCACTTAAGAATTGCTCCACTGAAATTGCTGCTTGATCCGTAAATATGGAAAAGAAGCGATATGCAGTTGCAATAAGTCCATAAGTGAGTGTACCATAACCAATTCCGAAAATTAAGTACTCCCATGTTTGTATTTCATCTTCCATCTTGCCAAGAACAAATGATAAGGACATAAATAACAGCATCGTAAATGTGTACATATACCAAAAAATTACTTCAAATGAAAAAGTGAAAAAAAGTAGCAAATAGACGAGAACTAAACTGAGAGTCCATCTTAGATGAGAAGCCATAATATTCAACTTGCACACCTCCAGTACTTTAGCATTTAGTGATCATTCTTCTTCATCAGTAATGGGTGAAGACTCTTGCTCTTTAAGGTATACTATTTTATACCGTTTATGAT
>NZ_JBFUIO010000305.1:0-1242 GCF_056401835.1 Paenisporosarcina sp. P4_D4
GGATAGGTATAACTCATATAGCTTAGAAACAAACTTCTAGAATTATAGTCATATTTATTATTATTATGAATTCGATTTGAAACGTCCAGAATTGATTATGCATTTTCTGGAGTTATTCGAGGGGAAATTAGAAGAAATAAATGTAAAAGGAGAATAATATGTCGATTTTAGTATGCGGTGGAGCTGGTTATATTGGTAGCCACACAGTGAAAGAACTCGTCGGGAAATACGAGGTCATCGTTTTGGATAACTTAACTACTGGTTATCCTTTTTTATTAGACGAGGATGTTACATTTGTTAACGGAGATTTAGATGACGAGAAAGTTCTTGATATATTATTTACAAAACACAAAATAGATGCAGTCATTCATTTCGCAGCAAATAGCTTAGTTGGGGAGTCTGTCGAAAAACCATTACAATATTATCAGAACAATGTAAGTGCAACAATAACTTTATTAAAGAAAATGGTTGAATATAGGGTAGGAAAGTTTATCTTTTCATCTACTGCAGCAACTTATGGAATACCAGACACTGACTTAATCACAGAAGAGACAGCGACAAATCCAATTAATCCCTACGGCCGATCAAAACTTATGGTAGAAGAAATCTTGGCAGACGTTGCTCATGCACATGATTTGCAATATGTAATTTTAAGATACTTCAATGCAGCTGGTGCACATAAAACTGGTCAAATCGGTGAAAGTCATAATCCTGAAACACATCTAATTCCAATTGTGTTGCAACACCTGTTAGGTGAGAGAGAGAAGATATCTGTTTTTGGTACGGATTATGACACAGAAGATGGAACATGTATTAGAGATTATATTCATGTGACTGACCTGGCCAATGCACATGTCCTAGCATATGAAGGATTAGTCAATGGTGAAGTATCTAATGCCGTTTATAACCTAGGAAACGGTGCTGGCTATTCCGTTAAAGAAATAATTGAAGTTTGTGAGAAAGTATCAGGAAAATCAGCTGTGATTGAATATGCTGATCGCCGACCAGGAGATCCGGCGGTATTAGTTACTTCTTCAGAAAAGATAAACAAAGCTTTAGGTTGGAAGCCGAAGTACCAGTTAGAAGAGATTATAGAGAGTGCTTGGAGATGGCATTCATTTAATCAGTTCACTTCTATTTAAAAAATATTAAATGCATCTGTATAAAAGTACAGATGCATTTTTATATTAACCTTATTAATCAAGTAAACTAAAATTCAAATATAATATTATTTCATCAAAC
>NZ_JBFUIO010000306.1:0-1235 GCF_056401835.1 Paenisporosarcina sp. P4_D4
CCTTAATGAAGTAAAGCACCCGTTAGTTGAAGAAGAAATAAGTTGCTATTTTTTTACTGAAGTTATCTTTACAAGGAAGAAAGAAATTACCAAAGAAATGAATCCAAATATAAAGACTTTTAGCCAAGATATTTCTAGATTGAAAGGAGATATTTCCTCCATATTAAAAGTGTATAAGGACCACCATTCATCCCCTGTCGACAGAAAGACAGAAGCAAACAACCAAATACCAAATAACATAACAGCATTTACAAGCCAAAGGATTATATTCATGTTTCACTCCCCAATTTAGCCTCTTTACAATTAATTCAATTTAGCATTCTTGTTCAACTAACCTGCCCCGTTAGTTGAAGAAGACTATATAATCAGCCAATCATTTTCTTTTACATTGTAATCTTTCATAGCACTCTCTATTGCTTCCTTAAAGGTGTAATAAACTGTGTCTCCTATTACTTCCCATTCTGCATCACAAGAGAATAAGTAAAACTCTTTACTTCCTTCATACTGGCAGATAGCAATAGCAGTAATAGATAATTCATCAATTATCTCGTTTATATCGTTGATTGTTCCAACTATCCCATATTGATTAGAAACAGAATTTGTAGTGATAAGTATTACCTTAGCACCGTCTAATTCAGTTGGAAAATTCATATAAAGCCCTCCTCAATATCCTTCGTTCTTATTCAACTAACCTGCCCCGTTAGTTCAATAAGAAAAATGTTTATCTTTTTCGCTTTTCTAGCCAAGGTCGAATTTTCTTTTCAATTAATTTAACTCCAATATAAGCATCCAAGACACCAACTAATAAAGCAATAATAATCATACTTATACCAGTAGCATCAGCATTTACAATCGGTTTAAAAATCCCAAAAACGACAGATAAAAAAATGGGTAATGTTATTACAACCCAAACAACTACAAAAATATTAACCACTTTAAATGCCTCTTTTAATATTTATTTTAGGATAAGATAAAAGTTATTCTTTCGCTAACMTGCCCCGTTAGYTGAAWAAGAAAAAAGGGCTACCAAAGCAGCCCAARGATTTTTACTAAAGYACCCGTTAGTTGAATAAGAGAAGATTCTTAAGCAATTAAATAAGTCGACCCATATTATTTTTATATTATCTTTTGTTCTAACTTTTTAATTACTTTAAGAATTAAATCCCGGTTTTTAGCTGACTTCATCCATAAAGGTAACCTACTTTCCACGCTAAGGTAATACGGATGATTTTCTC
>NZ_JBFUIO010000307.1:0-1229 GCF_056401835.1 Paenisporosarcina sp. P4_D4
TTTCTATACTATTATGCCGTGACTTAAAGAATATAAAATGATTGAATTTGCCATTTTGTAAAAAGTGATATAATTGACTGTATGTTTCACAATAATGAATTCGGGAAAAATATAGCATGTGAAAAATATGGCTTTTTTCACAAAAAATTTTTTAATTACTGTGCAAAATTTGTCTAAAATTTAGTTGAGAAGGGGATTACATAATATGAGTTTAACGCCAAATGAAAGAATTAAATTACATGGTTTTAACAATCTAACCAAAACATTAAGTTTTAACATGTACGATATATGCTACACAAGAACTAAGGAAGAGCGCGAGGCTTATATCAACTATATTGACGAACAATATAATGCAGAGCGTCTTACGAACATCTTGACCAACGTGTCAGATATGATTGAGGCAACCATTTTAAATATTGCGCAACAAGATTATGAGCCTCAAGGTGCGAGTGTGACGATTCTTGTTTCTGAAGGACCGGTCGATGAATCACCATTGGAATCATTCAAGCAATCTCCTGGGCCGTTTCCTGATACAGTAGTAGGTCATTTGGACAAAAGTCATATAACGGTTCACACATATCCTGAGTACCATCCTGACGAAGGAATCAGTACATTCCGTGCAGATATCGATATTTCAACATGTGGAGAGATTTCTCCATTAAAAGCTCTGAACTATTTGATTCACTCTTTTGAAACAGACGTAATGGTCATGGATTACCGCGTGCGTGGCTTTACGAGAGACGTGAAAGGTCATAAACTTTTCATAGACCATGACATCAATTCCATTCAAAATTTCATTCCTAAAAGTGTTCAGGACGTTTTCCAAATGATCGATGTGAATGTCTATCAGGAAAACATTTTCCATACAAAATGTAAACTGAAGAAATTTGACCTTAACAATTACTTATTCGGGTACAAGGAAGATGAGTTATCTGAAGAAGAAAAGATTGAGATTACGAAGAAGCTGAAAAAAGAAATGGATGAAATCTTCTACGCGAAAAATATGTCTTAAATAGACAAAAAAAGGTCCCAACAAAAGGGTAACGTGTTCCGTATTGATGTACAAAAGAAGAACTAACATATTAAAACGTTAATCAAATAAAAACAATTAGCACTGCAATTCAAATTGCAGTGCTTTTTTATTTTTATGCGACTCGATTTCTACAAGGTAAATTGGACTAAGAGCTCTCGTGGGTTTGGCATCCAATAAATCCGACTGAATTGATAAC
>NZ_JBFUIO010000308.1:0-1225 GCF_056401835.1 Paenisporosarcina sp. P4_D4
TGCAGCAATTATGCTCTCCACCAATAATATTCGGGATTTAGAAGGTGATAAAGCAAGTGGTCGAAAAACGATGGCCATCTTAATCGGTCGCACACGAGCAGTTAATGTCTTGTTAGCCCTGTTCGTAATTTCATACATTTGGATTTTAATATTAGTTATTCTAAACCTTGTAACGCCTTGGGCACTACTTGTGATCTTAAGCGTAAAGAAACCAGTGCATGCCATCCAAGTTTTCAAAACAAAAGAACACCCCACTGGAAGTAAGGCCGGCTATGAAAGATACGGCATTAACAAACACACTTTTCGGATTCTTACTCGGTATAGGTTTATTAATCGGAAACTTATTATAGAAAGAAAAACAACCGCAATTACGCTTGTTTGTTTATTAAAATACTTGTATGAATTTCGTCTATCACGTTTCGCTACAATTCGACATTTCTCCATAAAAAAACACGCTATCCCGAAGATAGCGCATCTTTTTAAATGACCCCTACGGGATTCGAACCCGTGTTACCGCCGTGAAAGGGCGGTGTCTTAACCGCTTGACCAAGGGGCCTTACATCTGGCGGAGAAGGAGGGATTTGAACCCTCGCGCCGGTTGCCCGACCTACACCCTTAGCAGGGGCGCCTCTTCAGCCACTTGAGTACTTCCCCAGAAATAATTGGCTCCGAAGGTAGGACTCGAACCTACGACCAATCGATTAACAGTCGATTGCTCTACCACTGAGCTACTTCGGAATGGTGGGCCTAAATGGACTCGAACCATCGACCTCACGCTTATCAGGCGTGCGCTCTAACCAGCTGAGCTATAGGCCCACAAAAAATTGGAGCGGGTGAAGAGAATCGAACTCTCATCATCAGCTTGGAAGGCTGAGGTTTTACCACTAAACTACACCCGCAATATGGTGGCTCAGGACGGAATCGAACCGCCGACACAAGGATTTTCAGTCCTTTGCTCTACCGACTGAGCTACTGAGCCACATTCGAATTGTACTAAGCTTCGAATCTCGTTGTCAGCTTCATTCGTTCGTTCAGTCACGTACGTTAGTACGCTCCTTCACTTACTCATTTTGCTTCCTAGACCTTCTTTGCTTATTCCAATTCTTAACACTTCATAAAAAATGGCGGTCCCGACGGGAATCGAACCCGCGATCTCCTGCGTGACAGGCAGGCATGTTAACCGCTACACCACGGGACCATTTGGTTGCGGGGGCAGGATTTGAAC
>NZ_JBFUIO010000309.1:0-1221 GCF_056401835.1 Paenisporosarcina sp. P4_D4
GAACGTGTACTAGTACGCTATTCCAGATCGAACTTAATCCTACATTTCTAACCTGCCCTGTTAGTTAATTCGCAATAACAGCTGACTTATCAGCCCACTGTTCTACAACTAAGCTATCTAAAGTTTAAGTGAATATTTTCACAAGAACCCCTAATAATTGCATTCCCGGAGTATTGTTAAATCAAAAGCTATTTAAAAAGAAAAAAGCAACAATTCGAACGTTGCTTTTTCCAGTTTATCTTATTCGGAATTTTGTACGCTAGGAGTACTTCAACCTAAAAAAAGTCGAATTCCTTACTATCCGAATTTTTTATAAAAGCGTTCTTAACAGTAATAGAAATTGTTTAGTATCTATCCTAGTGGAATTTTTCCCTTCACGCGCTTTAACGTCGCTACTATAAGGAAGCTAACAATCACTAATAGGAGCCATGAACTCACTTTTCCTAGATGAACGAGACTCCATGCATCGGTTTGGTTTGGATACTCCCAAGCTCCAAAGAACGTTGCGATATTTTCGGCTATCCAGATAAAAAATCCGATGAGCACAAAAGAAAGTGCGAGTGGCATACGGTAACGAGTTCCATCAACCACGTAAGTGACCCATGATTGCCAAAAGACGATAATTACGAGTCCAGATAACCACCAACGAACGTCAATCCAATAATGGTGGGTGAAAAAATTCAAATAAATCGCAGCTGCAAGAGGTACAACTACCAGAAACGGTGGCCACTTTACTAGTTCAACATTAAATCTCCTCCACGCCTGGCAAAGATAACTCGCTACACTTGCGTACATGAATCCGCTATAGAGAGGCACTCCAAAAATTTTGAAATATCCTTCCTCTGGATAAGACCAAGAGCCCATATGTACCTTGAAAATTTCAAGCGCAAGTCCAATAAGGTGGAACAATGTGATAACCTTTAGTTCATCCCGTGTTTCAAGCCCAGAACGTATCATCCACCACTGCATCAGAAGGCAGATGATGAGTAGCCAGTCATACCGTGGTAGAAATGGAAGTGGCATGATCTGTGTAAAAGCCAAAGAGGCAAAAATAACGACAGGAAACAAACATGATAAAGCCTGCTCCCAACCAAAACGAACGAGTTTTTTTAGTGCTCTCATGATTTGTGCCTCCTAAGGTTTTTACTGAATATTTGTAAGTCCTGCTTAGTAAAGTAGTTAAATAGATTTAGGGTTATGTACATAGGTTCACCGCTGAAT
>NZ_JBFUIO010000310.1:0-1220 GCF_056401835.1 Paenisporosarcina sp. P4_D4
CTCCTTCACTTACTCATTTTGCTTCCTAGACCTTCTTTGCTTATTCCAATTCTTAACACTTCATAAAAAATGGCGGTCCCGACGGGAATCGAACCCGCGATCTCCTGCGTGACAGGCAGGCATGTTAACCGCTACACCACGGGACCATTTGGTTGCGGGGGCAGGATTTGAACCTGCGACCTTTGGGTTATGAGCCCAACGAGCTACCGTGCTGCTCCACCCCGCGTCAATATTATGTTATAAACACTATTGCTTCACCGCTTATGTCTTAGTGGACATCTGCATCGGCTTCGCCTGCTTCGATGTTAATCGCCATCTTCGTTTGGCGATTTGCTCCACCCTCGCGTTGTTCTTTATCGAAAGTGTTTATAGTGTAAATGGTGGAGGATGACGGGCTCGAACCGCCGACCCTCTGCTTGTAAGGCAGATGCTCTCCCAGCTGAGCTAATCCTCCGAAAATGAAAACTGGTTATATTTTCTTGAAAATAAATTGGTGACCCCTACGGGATTCGAACCCGTGTTACCGCCGTGAAAGGGCGGTGTCTTAACCGCTTGACCAAGGGGCCATATATAATAGAAGGAAATTATCTGGCGGAGAGCAAGGGATTTGAACCCTTGAGACAGTTTAACCCGCCTACACGAATTCCAATCGTGCTCCTTCGGCCACTCGGACAGCTCCCCAAAGATATGGCTCCGAAGGTAGGACTCGAACCTACGACCAATCGGTTAACAGCCGATTGCTCTACCACTGAGCTACTTCGGATCAATAATATATAGCCTGGCGACGACCTACTCTCACAGGGGGAAACCCCCAACTACCATCGGCGCTGAAGAACTTAACTTCCGTGTTCGGTATGGGAACGGGTGTGACCTCTTCGCCATCATCACCAGACTATTTGTTTTTTAAGACAAGATTTATTATATCAAGTCTCATGAGAATTACAAGCGTTTTTTAAAAATAAAAAAACTTTTTTGTTCACTCAAAACTGGATAAACGGGTCATTGAAAACCATTCAAATTCATTTTGGTTAAGTCCTCGATCGATTAGTATTCGTCAGCTGCACACGTCACCGCGCTTCCACCTCGAACCTATCTACCTCATCGTCTTTGAGGGATCTTACTTACTTGCGTAATGGGAAATCTCATCTTGAGGGGGGCTTCATGCTTAGATGCTTTCAGCACTTATCCCGGCCACACATAGCTACCCAGCGATGCTCTTG
>NZ_JBFUIO010000311.1:0-1218 GCF_056401835.1 Paenisporosarcina sp. P4_D4
TAGTGAAATAAAAAATTTCATTACCAATCTGGTTCATCATCACTATCACTGACTTTAAGATTAAATGAATTGGAATCTAGATTGTTATTTTCAACTGATTCAAAGAAAATTGATTTTACCTCTTCTTAGGGTACCGCCAACATTTTAGCAGCATTACACTAAAAACATATTTCTTTAATCAAAAGTTTACATACAAACGGTATGATTATTTTGAATACAAAACTAGGAGGGAATCAAATTGAGAAAATTGTTAAATCCTGTTTTATTAGTAGTAATTGTAACTATGTTGGTAATTAGTGTCTTTTCAGGAACATCAAATGTGTTAGCTTCAGAAAAATCAGGACAAGTATCTGAAGTAGATCTAAAGGTAATGACTTATAATATTAGGTATTTAAATAACAGTGATCCATCACCACATACTTGGGCAGAGAGGATTCCGGCAATTAAAAAACTCATCGAACAGGAACAACCAGATATTATTGGAACACAGGAAGTTTTATATAAACAGCTTCTGGATCTTGAAGAAAATTTGCCACAATACGAATGGATTGGTTTAGGCCGTGAGGGAGGAAGCAAAGGCGAATACTCAGCTATTTTCTATAATGAAAATCGCTACACTCCTTTAGAGTATGACCACTTTTGGCTATCAGATACACCAAATGTGATAGGATCCATGACTTGGGGAAATACAATTCCACGTATGGTAACATGGGCGAAATTTCTTGATAAAAAAACCAATCAACAATTTTATGTTGTAAATACTCATTTTGACCATMGATCTGCAAATGCTAGAGAGAAGAGTGCAGAATTAATTAAAGAAAAAATAAAAGCTTTCAATCCAGAGCTGCCGATTGTATTAACAGGAGATTTTAATGCAAATCCGGATAGTGTTCCATACCAAAAGCTAACTAGTGAAGGTGCATTTGAAGATTTATTTGTAACTGCTGAGGAAAGAATCAATGAACACCTTGGTACCTTTAATGGATTCCGTGATCCGACTGGCGGAGGACCAAAAAATCGAATTGATTGGATTCTTGCTAAAGGCAACGTCACAGCGCATACAGTCGAAATTCTAGATTATTATAAAAATGGCCAATTCCCAAGTGATCATTATCCTGTTATGGCAGATTTGACTTTGACTTACTAAGCCAATTATTGAAAGAAGAAATTGGAAAGTCTTGATCCTTTATTCGAAAAGGATTGAGACTTTTTCCATAT
>NZ_JBFUIO010000312.1:0-1171 GCF_056401835.1 Paenisporosarcina sp. P4_D4
GTACAGAAGCACAAGTGAAAGTAGCTTCATCAAGTAAAGGTGGATTCATGGAAGTGTTTCCGATTTTAAAATCATATCCAGCTGTCATGATGACTTTGGTCATGACTTTAATTCCTTTATTGTTTATAGGATCGTTTAACTTGCTGGTTATCAATATCAGTGAGCTGCAGGATTCATCATCCATCAAAGGGGCAATTTATGCCGCTGAAGGTATTGCATTTATGCTGGGTACTGTTGTTGTTAAGTATATTGCAAATAAATGGCATACGAGTACGATATTATTTTTCTTTGCATTTGTAATCGGCGTTGCTGAATTAATCTTAATTTTTGCTGCCAGTCCAGTTTTGTCGGTAACCGCATTTGCGGTATTTGGCTTTGCGGTGGGTAGTTTTTTCCCAACTGCTATGACAATATTCCAGAAGCAAATGCCAAAAGCGTTTCACGGCAGATTTTTCTCGTTCCGAAACATGCTCGAGCGCGTAATTTTCCAGGTCGTTTTATTGGCAACAGGAGCATTGTTGGATCTAATCGGTTTACAATGGATGGTCGTTGTATTTGGGGTACTTAGTTTATCTCTGACCACAGTTTTCCTGATTCAAATGAAGAAACGTAACATTAAATTGGATACAAATGATCAAACCGCTGAAATCATATGATTTCAGCGGTTTTTTCATGTTTTGTCGTTTTTATCCAGTAGAAATTGATTATAATAGTTGGTTATCATGTACCATTAAATAACTTAACTGAAAAATAAATAAATTTATGTATTTCGAAAACGTCCTATGGGGGGATGTCGTCTATTAATTAAAGACAGTTAAAAGTTGTTATTCATAATACGAAAGTCATAAAGAGGAAGAAACGCTTCCGATTCCACCAGCTAAATAGTTATAACTGAAAAAAGCTCATTTCTCGTAAATAGAAATGAGCTTTTTATGTTCTTTAAAATAGGAAGATATTTAAAAAAGCGTAAAATCGTGAATTACGCTCATTTTTAGGTTCTGTCGCTTCAGAAGCGATTATGGGAATCATTTAGGCCGCAGAAAGTATTGAGTTTTTCCTAGGACAGTGTGAAATTTATGGCAAAAAAAAATGGAGTACAAGTAGGAAGAGATTGTTTCTTAGCAACAGAAGCATTTTAAAATTGGCTTCCAAGGGATGGTGAGTATTGGAT
>NZ_JBFUIO010000313.1:0-1162 GCF_056401835.1 Paenisporosarcina sp. P4_D4
TCTCTTCTTGGGAACAAGAAGAGACTCATCATTAGTAGACAAGATCTCAACTTATCTTCCAAGCATAATCGCTTGAAGGAATTGGCACAGTGCTCAATAATGAGTCTGTTGCCGAGGTTTCAAAGGGCCTTTCCCTCCACCTCTCTTGATAAGTAGAAATTAACTATTTAGTTTTATTAATGGTTTAAATGGTATCAGTTTTGCTCGTTTTGAAATCAACGAATTTAACTTAGTTGTTATATTAATACATAAATTCAAGAAAGTAAATAATTTTCTAAAATTTGTTTTTCTCATTTTTATAATTTAAAAAACAAAAAAGTCTCTTCTTGGGAACAAGAAGAGACTCATCATTAGTAGACAAGATCTCAACTTATCTTCCAAGCATAATCGCTTGAAGGAATTGGCACAGTGCTCAATAATGAGTCTGTTGCCGAGGTTTCAAAGGGCCTTTCCCTCCACCTCTCTTGATAAGTTGAAATTAACTATTTAGTTTTATTAATGGTTTAAATGGTATCAGTTTTGCTCGTTTTAAAATCAACGAATTTAACTTATTTATTATAATAATACAAACATTCAATAAAGTAAACAATTTCCTGAAATGCGTTTTTTACCGTTTTTATCTTTTCACAAAGTACACTACGGACGTAAAGAACAGATTAAAAAGCAGCCCCAAAAGTATTTGATCGTCGAGGAATCGACGGAACTATAATGAGCATGATTGCTGCTTATGCAGCGTTTGATTGATGTACATCAAAAGCTTTTCTTCTCGTTAGTTCTATAAGTTCACAAAAAATGTGTTAATCCTTCTTTCTTTAACCTTAACACCTAAACAAAAAACGCCTAAAACCTATATATATCAAGGATTTTGGGCGTTACAAGAATGGTTGGTTATTTGCGTTAAAACGGTACATGCGGAGTATACCTGTAAATACTGATAGCTCACGTCTTTTCTCAGACGTTAGCTTTTTTCTTTTTTCTTTTTCAACTCAAGCACCCGTTAGTTGAAGAGGAAATGTGCTACTATGCAGGTCTATTGCAAAAGTAGTTCCATAATGGTCTTCAATCGCCTTGCTTAATTGTGGCTGTAATAGATCAATTACGGCATCTTCTAACACATTCTCTCGTGTAGGTTGTGTTATTGGACGATTTGCGTACGTTATTA
>NZ_JBFUIO010000314.1:0-1139 GCF_056401835.1 Paenisporosarcina sp. P4_D4
ATATATTCGCTTTGTTTAAATCATTTAATTTACGATACATTAAACCAATATAAATTAATCCACTTCCCATTTCTAATTTTGAAAATGGCTCTTCTATTGCTAATTCCATTATTTTTATTGCTTTTTTTCTAAACCCGAAAATTTCGTAACGATTCGCTTTACTTACATATTTATCATATTTGTTCATTGTTGCTCACTCCCTAACAATACTACCTCTACCTTAACTTAAAGCAATTTACTACAATTATATCTCAGGTTACTTATTCAACTAAACTGCTGCGTAAGTTTAAGTGTAACATTTCACACAGGATCGCCGAAATCTACTTGATGTTTTGGACGTAAAAATAGACCATCGAAATGATGGTCTTGTTTAACTAAAGCACCCGTTAGTTGAATAAGAAAAACGCTTTTAACTCAACAAATCGCAAGTGTTCGTTTTAATTCAATTCCTTAGTCTCTTTATCTCTTATTATGATTTCATAAGGTATTTCTTCGATTAATAATTCTTCACTTTTAAGTTTAATTATCTCTTGTACATATTTTTCTATTTCTTTTACTTTTTCATCGGAATTCCACCACCACTTTGATCTTTCAAAATCTGTTTTGATGATAATCTGTAAAGGTTCTGGGTGGAAGGAATAGGCAAACCCTTTACATTCCTCAAAATTTTTAGCTGTTTCCTCGCTTACGGTCGTGTTCGTTCTTAGATTTTTTTGGCTTAAATACATTTCTAGCTACTAACAGTATCAGAAAAATAATAAGAAACAGCGTTACTATAGAGAATAGATACGTTCCTAATCCTGCCCAAACTCCTTCCTCAAATTCTTCTATGATATTATCTAGATTAAAGATAAGCCTGATAACAAAGTTTGAAATAAAAATAAATGCGGTCAAGATAGCAGTGTCTTTTATAATCTTCAATGTCAATAATCCATCCTTTTTTTACTATTCAACTTAATGTTGTCCACTTAGATGACTATACATCTAATAAACTCTCTAAACGAATATCCTCTTTTATTATACAAGTTTGATTTTTTTTATTAAATATTGTAAATGGTTTAAAATTACTCTAACGATATATACTTGCTTATTGAACTAAACTGCCCCGTTAGTTCAATAAGAAAAGAGTTGCTTAAGCA
>NZ_JBFUIO010000315.1:0-1137 GCF_056401835.1 Paenisporosarcina sp. P4_D4
ATGCCCAATTACCTTATTGGTGTTAGGGTCAACAAATATTGATGGTGAAGCTATKGCATCTTCTAAAGTAACAATTAATATTTCTTTGCCAATATAATTTTCATCTAAAGTTTTATACCTATCATCAGCAATCGTTTTCTTTATTGATGCACTTTCCCAGTCTTCTTTGGAATAATCCCATCCTTCCTCATCGATGTAATTCCCTACAACTGCTCTGATCTCTCCGTAACTCTCACTATCTTTGACATTACCTTCATTATTGTTGTTCGAACACCCTACAAAAAGTGATAACGAAATTAATATTAAAAATAAAAATTTTATTCTCAAAATTAATTACCTCCCTTTATTAAAAATTGCCTTCTTACATTACCTTCGATATTGTTTGAAAAATCACCTTTAACTAACCTGCTGCGTCAGTTGAATAAGAAGGCAATATTTAAAGTTATTGGTTGAATTTGTATAGAAAAATGTGCTTGGAAATGTATCGCCAAGCGCATTTATTTGACAGTTTTTTTTACTAAAGCACCCGTTAGTTAAGTTATTACAAACTAATTTCTTCACCTATACTTATAGCACGAAAAGGATTTCTTTCCTTTGATTTTAACGATTCAATAAAGTCTGAAGTTAAGTCCTCTTTGTTAATAATTATTCTTGTAGAACCAGATACTACACCGTTTAAAAAAATGGGTTCAATAGATTCTGGATTCTTAAGTCGTTCATAAAAAAAACTGTCTAAAACAATAGTTACATAACTAAAATTGCCTGTATTGTTAGTGAATTGATAGTTAACTTCAATAATAAGTTCGTCATTGTTTTCCTCTATCTCATAGATGAAACTTTTTACTTCTGCACTTTTATTAGGAAATAAAATCCACACTAAGCACAATAAAAAAATCACAGATATAATGAAAATTATTACTTTGTTTCTTTTCAAAAATTCACCCCCATTTTATTTTATTAAACTGCACCGTTAGTTCAATAAGAAAACAGGCTTCACTCCTTAATGAAGTAAAGCACCCGAAGAACATTTAATTCGCTAACTTCAGTTTTTTCTTTTGTTGGAATATCTCAAAAACACTAATAGCGATGACAATCCATAATAGTGGGTTTCTTAAAGTAATTCCTATGTGTGAAGAT
>NZ_JBFUIO010000316.1:0-1137 GCF_056401835.1 Paenisporosarcina sp. P4_D4
GTACTGGATGGAGGTCCTGGAATGACGATCACACGCTTGATAAACAAGGATATAGGATTCTGTTTCACTATCATAATTTTTGTTCCAAGCTAATTCAAAATCCAAATGATTGATAAACATTTCACTTGCTTCTTTTTTAGAAATAACCGGTTCTACAGGGATTTGGCTCAATTGTTCCATATCAAAACGCGGTCCGCTATAATGATCAACCTGTCCTGTTTGACGATTAACAACAACCATAACTAATCCTAGTTGAATTGGTATACCATGACCGTTATGCATATGGAATGTAAATGATTCTTTCATTGAAGAATCATCCTCTTCATCCTCGTTTTCTCGAACAATCAGTTGTAGATACTGATAATAATCTGGAACTTTCATTTGTAAAAACACAATGGCTCTTTGATAACATGCCTCACGACTAAGTCTAAGATCGCCACTTCGTTCATTAAACCACATAAAGCTTCTGACTTTACCAGTTTTCTTTGAAATGAAGGCTTTAACTGTATCTTCTGACTGTCTATTGAAGTAGCCATTTATAGATAAATCCCCTTCCTTCATCTCCCAGTCCCGATCACGCCACACTATGCCCGTTTCTTCCCCCATATCTACTTCACGAATGACTTCCATCCTCTCGGTAATACCAATGATATCTTCAATAGATAAATCTTTTCGTACGGTCGTACTCGAAGGAGGAGTAAGCAAGACATATGTTTGCGGATCGTCTTCGTCATGTATAATCGTTAACGTTGGTTTCAAAACGTCCGCTTTATATTTCATGAAAAATTGCTCAGGTTCGTACACAAGACTGATTCCATCTTCTGCTACATCATGAATAGTAGTATACAAATTTGCAATTGTCAGTTGAAAATTAAGTCTATTTTGTACATGTTCAACCAGTTTTTCTTTTGAAATCAACATTTTTGGAATATCAGGAATCCTTTTCACACCTTCATATGTAAACTTAACAATATTCCCCGCGAGGTCTATATCAATATAACAACCAGCATGTTCTAACGGTAAGTCCATTACGATTTGTTCATAGTAAAAACGGTCTGCACAAGTAAGTTTTTTTGTTTTATAGTATGTTAAATCTTTTAATGCTTCAGGATAATGGCTAAGTAAAAATTGTTCGGC
>NZ_JBFUIO010000317.1:0-1136 GCF_056401835.1 Paenisporosarcina sp. P4_D4
TTCTAGAAGTTTTATATAAAAGAGTAGCGCAAATCCCAATTTGGTTGCACATAATTGGGATTTTTTTATTGGGCACAAAAATTATGATGTGAGAATATTCCCATCATGGTACATTAGTTTATAAAAAGGGATGGAAATATTATGAAATTCGGAAAGTTACTATTTATGCTGGTTCTTTCAATTAGTTTGCTTTCAACAACAGCGCATGCTACAACTGTCGCTAAACCAAAACCCATGATTGTTCACTTTATTGATGTTGGGCAAGGTGATGCCACATATATCGAGACTCCTACTGGAGACGATATCCTAATTGATGCAGGAAACAAAGGGAAGGGCGATGCGGTGGTCGCTTATCTCAAGAAGTTGAAAGTAGATGACATTGAGATCTTAATTTCTACTCATCCGGATGCCGATCACGTAGGTGGATTAGATGAAGTCATCAATGCATTTAAAGTAGAAAACGTATACGCACCGAAAGTTTCTCATACCACACAAGCATACAAGGATTTTCTACTTGCCGTTAAGAACGAAAAACTAACGATCAAAACAGCAAAAGTTGGGGTAGCCCTTCCTTTAGCTGACAAGAGCATCAAAGCCAAATTTATTGCACCTGTTAAGGATTATAATAAGAGTGATTTAAACAATTGGAGTGCGGTCCTTCATGTGAATTACAACAAACAAAATTTCTTATTTATGGCAGATGCAGAAACGCTGGCTGAAAAAGACATGTTAGCCATGAAACAAATAGGTAAAGTGGATGTCTTAAAAGTTGGTCATCATGGCGCTAAAGAGTCCACGACTGCTGAATTTTTGAAGATAGCAAAGCCAACGTATTCATTTATTAGCGTTGGAGCTAATAATCAATACAAACATCCAACATTAGAAACGTTAAATCGGTTAAAAGCGATTAAAACAACCGTATACCGCACTGATCAAAAAGGCAGCATCACCGTAACGAGTGATGGCACAAAAATTTCAATTAAAACAGAAAAGAAGTGAAGATATGAAAGGAATTATTGATCGATTTGAAGGTGATTTCGCTGTCGTAGAAATCGAGGGTCAAACAAAAGACTTTCCAAAATCCATGTTTCCTCTTGATGCAAAGCCTGGTGATGTTGTCGTCATCTCTGATAACA
>NZ_JBFUIO010000318.1:0-1126 GCF_056401835.1 Paenisporosarcina sp. P4_D4
GAGGAAATGGCATGAATAACTTAGAAAAGATGAATCAGCTTGTTGGTGCTTCAGCAACTAAAGAAAATATAAAAAATTGGGCATATGAAAATCGAATATTGGTATTTGCATTAGGATATGAAGAAGAGTTTGAATCAATGGAAAACTCGATTGAATCCTTTTCTCAGTCACCAGAAGGGCAATCTGATGTAACGGAATTACGTTGAGTAGATAAGGAGGAAAATAAAAATGAATAATAAACACACAGCAATAATTAAAGGTAGAAAAGAAAGAACTATGTATCGCTTTGGAGTCAGAAAATACCATATAGGTTTTCCACCAGAGGTCTTAAAGATCAGTGAGTTTACAGGACACTATTTATTGTGGGAATGTGAACTAGATGCCCCCGTATTAGAAGTTGGAGAAATTTTGTACATTGATGACTTAAATATTGAGGTAACAGTACAAAGAAGAGTTAGAACAACTACAGGAGAATATATTTATGAAACTGATTTTGTTGAATTGTTTTCAGATGAATTAACGAGCATCAGCTTAAAAGAAGCAGAAAAGAAACAAAGAAACTACTTAGAGGCAATGAAGAAAAGAGAAGATAAATTAGCAGCAGACAGAGCATACAAAGAAGAGCTAAAAAAGAAAAACAGAACTTGGTTCGAGAAATGGCTTGGTGAGTAAATGATTAAATTCATCGAATATATAATAATTTTCTTCTTGTCAATTCTTTTGGTTTTTGGAGCATTGGAAGTATTTATCCAGATTTACCAGAGCTTTCGAGAGAGAGGTTTTAATACAGAGGATTCATCAGCTTTTACTATAACAGGAGTAATTATTGTAATTATATTGACAGTTTACATCATAGTTGAAAAACCTTTTAAAAAGTAAATTATAATCAAATAAAACTCATGTTTTATCGAGAAATGTTGGGAAATAACAGTTAATAAGCATGAAAAACCTATGGTTGAATTTTGGGAAATAATTATAAAAAGAGGTGAGTTAAATTATTAAATACAAAGTTGGAGACAAAATAGTTATAACAGCCATTTCTAAAATCCTTGCAAATTTTGCACTATGGCTAAAAGAAGAAACTGAGTATTTAGTGATCGGAGTCGATAGCAACAATGGCTGCCCA
>NZ_JBFUIO010000319.1:0-1111 GCF_056401835.1 Paenisporosarcina sp. P4_D4
GATCCATATTCACTTGTTGTTCAAATTGGGCTTTTATATTTTCACCGCAAATTTCTAAAAAATTCATCCTCTCCATGTAAGTAATCGGTTTTTCATCCAAAGGAACTTTAATTTTCAATTCATATTCTTTGTCTAAGTAGTTAATTATTGATAAAAGGCCTGTAAATCCTATGGGTGTTATGTATTTCAAATTACTAATATTTATATTGATGATTTCACCAGGTTCTCTAACTTTAATTGCGTTCGTAGTTTTATTAAGTAAATCATGAACTCCGTATACAGTCGATAGCTTAGAAAGTGGTATTATTTCCACAAAAATAACCGCCTTTGGATGTGATGTATATTCTTAATTTACAACAGATACTTAGAGATTTTAGCTTTACTACAACACTGATATTTTGCTCTTTGAAAAATTTTAGTCGGAGCTTCATTTTTATGTATTGAATTTGAAAACAACTTTTTGATAACACATAAAAAAKAAGAAGAATTTTATCTTCTTCTAATCTTTATAGTAAAAGAATCAAGCTTGGACGAGTTGTATAAGACTCTATCGATTACTTAATTATGCAAAATCCCTAGCTTTGATTAAGGAAATCTATTTTATAGAAACTTCAAACAATCTTTAAGTTCCTTAGTTGCGAAAATTTTAGTTTTATAATTATCGATATTTCCTATAATAAATTCTATTGCTTCTCTTGTTCTAGCTTCTTGTAAATCCAAATTAATTATTTCTAGTAACTGCTTTGTTTGGAAAACACAATTTCCTGTATGAAATTGATTACGGACTTCAGGTTCAGTCATAAACTTAATTAAAGTATTAATCTGCTTTGAATTAAATAGTTTTATTATCTCATCATAAACAGATTTTGCCCCCGGTGAGACTCCATCACAATACCAATTTCCATTACCAATTCTACATATCAATATTGTTTTTATGAGCTTATCTTTAATGTTTGGTAAAATATCACTTTCTTCTACAATGTATTTTTTGATTTGTCTAGTTATAGGTACTTCATGGTGATAATTATCTCTAGAACTGTGTGCTTCCATTAAGCGATCTAACAGTGAGTTTAATTCTCTACTTCTTGTACCTTCACTTTTATAATGTACC
>NZ_JBFUIO010000320.1:0-1091 GCF_056401835.1 Paenisporosarcina sp. P4_D4
GAACCTGTAAATTGTAAAACAGTTAATAAATGGCGATTTACTCAGATTATATAASGAWACAAGAAGTATCGTGCGAGCAAAATGTGTCTCACAGTTCAACCATCTTCAGAATTAAAAATTGAATCTTTATCCAAATCGTTGAACCTCCTCCAACATCTTTTTCATTTTTTTCTTTGCTCTGGCTAACTGCGTTTTAATCGATTTATCTGTTGTACCATAAATAATAGCGATATCCTTTAAGGACAAATTCCCACTATATTTAAGCAGCAGTAATTCTGCATCTTTTTGCGGAATTTTGCCTAAGCAATCTGATAGCCATATATGCAATTCATTCTCTATAATGATTTGCTCTGGTGTTGTCCAATCCGGTAAATCATCGAGGTTAAATATCTTTACATAATTATCTTTATACTTACGTTTTCTTAAGCTATCGTAGTATTTATTGATTGCTACTCTATATAGCCATGCATCAATATACACTTCCTGAAGCGTATCTAAATACTGCACAAATTGAAAAGCAGTTTCCTGAACGATGTCTTCCGCGTCCTCTTTGATTGCCCCCATTTTCAGCAAAAGAAAATATACAGCCTTCCAAACCTAATTGTTCATCCTTAACCACCCTCCTWCACTATCAACGATTGAGTATTTAAAAAGTAAACAACAATTAACAAATTTCACTAAAAAAGAATAGCCTTCTGAGGAAGACTACYCTATGAATAAATATTCATTTTTAATATTAAATGCCATRCTTACGTGCCTTTTTAGTCGGATAACTTCACTTATAATAACTCCCTCCAAATGCAAATGTACCTTCTTAATCCACTAACCTGCCCCGTTAGTTTAAGTGAAGACCTTCACAATCTCAATGACATATTCAAACTCGAATAATCTAATAAAACACCCCTTTAGATAACCATATCCAAAGGGATATAACGGTACATCTTTTTTATAAACGGTACGACTTTATTTCAAAGCTACACCAAGGGGAGAAACTGGAGCACCTCATAAAGGATTTTGTACGAAACAATATTTGAAAGGAAATCGCACTACTCCCCTTCAATGCTAACTTCCAAAAAATTTAATAAAAAAAC
>NZ_JBFUIO010000321.1:0-1091 GCF_056401835.1 Paenisporosarcina sp. P4_D4
GCAACATCAAATCCAAAAGTACCAATGAAGGTTTATAATTTAAAAAAAATTGAACTACATTACCTTCGCCTGAATGGGAAGCCACCGAAAAATCCTTTCTTTCCAAATATACTTTTAATATCTGCACAATTGGTAATTCGTCCTCAATAAGTAAGATGCGCTTCACTACAAAACATCCTTTCTACAACTTTGAAAAATTAGGGCTAAGTCGTTAGTGTATAGCTGGAATATGTCGATAAAATGACAACGCCTCATTATTTCCTATCTAAGCAAGTGATTAAACTGTAGGTTACTGCCCGTATGTCAGGGTGATACACTACATTTTTACATCGTCATATTGTTGTCACATTAATTGGATAAATTAGAAGTGTGGGAAACAACATCCCATACTTTATCGCAGAGCGATTAAAAATAAGGAGGAATTTGAAATGAAAAAAATTCTATTAGTAGGCGCAACGACATTAGCAGTTTCACTAATTGCAGGATCAGCTTTAGCTTCTCCACTTTTTGAAGAGGAATCGACACCAGCAGTAGAATCGACACCAGCAGTAAAAGTGACACCAAAAGAAGAAAAAACAACAAAAGAGGGATCGACACCAACAGTTGAATCCACACCAGCAGTAGAATCGACACCAGCAGTAAAAGTGACACCAAAAGAAGAAAAGACAACAAAAGAGGGATCGACACCAACAGTTGAATCCACTCCAGCAGCAGTAATGACTCCAGCAATTGAAGCGACAAAAAAAGAAACTGTAACAAAGTAGCAATCCAAATTGAAAAATTATAGTGATCTGAGCTTTAAAGAGTATCCTTAACATGGTTGCAAGTACAACCTCAACCAAAAAAGAAATTCGGTGCATCTAGTTAGAAACTATTCCGGATCAGCTCGCTCTTTATCTGTTCGACGAAGTAGAAGTAACAGATTAGATAGTACTTTATCAACTCTTACATTAGTTGAAGACAATTCCAACTGATTGCCAGGTCCTAAAGAAAACTAATTAAAGTATTGAGCAAAGCGCCCATGTAAAATCTTGGGCGCTATTTGACGTTTACGAAGAAATGATTCACTACGGCTCTTAGTCAAGTACATG
>NZ_JBFUIO010000322.1:0-1086 GCF_056401835.1 Paenisporosarcina sp. P4_D4
GTCATAAGTTTTATAATGAAAAGAAAGAAGAAAATAATTTTATGTAATTAGTTATATATCAAAAGATTGTATAACAAGGAAAATAAAAATAAAAAAATTATTGAAATTACAGAATAAAACAAGTCGCGACGTTCCCCTTCTTCACTTCTKGGAACGTCATACATACCAGAATAAAATGAATATTTTAAAACTCTTCAAATGAATAAACTATAAAATAATTGGAGGAAAACAAAATGACAAACCAACTTTACATTGCAAACCTAGGTAAATACAATGAAGGAATTCTTCAGGGTGAATGGTTCACATTCCCTGTAGATATGAATGAAGTTGCTGAAGTGATCGGCTTAAATGCTCAATATGAGGAATTCGCTATCCATGATTATGAATTTGATTTTCCGATGACAATTAGTGAAAGTGCTGATATTGAAAAGTTAAATGAATTAGTTGAAATTATTGAAAAGAATAGTGATGTGGTTGAATTGTTTCAGCTACTACAAAGTAATGAATACGATACAGACAAAATTGCATCTGTAGCTATGAATGTATTCAGTGAATTAGATATTCAACATGATATTGTTCATGATGATGATATTGATGAAATGGTAAAGCATATGATCGAAAATGGAGACGGACATACAAGAGTGAAATATTTCTTATCAAACGCAAGTAATACAAATGAGTACCATATGCTTGATGGATACGGAAATATAGAAAGATTGACGGCTAAATATATTGAGAATGTATTGAGTGAGGATATTGACGAATTAAAGCGTGAATTAGGATTCTAATTAATAAATTTTAATTGATAGCATTGGGGAAATTGTGAGCCATCTTTCCCCTTTCCATTGAGTTAAAATTTTAGATAGCCATTTTGCAGCAGAACAATTGTGTGAAATTTTGATACAATTACAACAATTTGAGGAGTGAATTGGAATGACAATGAAGGATAGAATGATGAAAGAATGGAATGAAATGAAATGGATTGTAGGAATAACATTTTGCTTTATTGGATATTGTATTAAGTTGGCTTACGTCGGTTGATTGGTATTATATAGAATTACATAAAAATAAATTATATGAAAAGGA
>NZ_JBFUIO010000323.1:0-1074 GCF_056401835.1 Paenisporosarcina sp. P4_D4
AAGTAAGAGGACTTTTTATTTGGAGTTATTTATTATTACCACGCTTTTATTACATTTGTTTTTTCACCATAAAGTAATCTGTTGCATCAAATAAGATGATACAAAAAATTAGTTTCATCGATTTTTAATCAGGAGGCTAAGACATTGCATAAAAATAATATGGGATTTGGTCAAAAAGGTCCGAAAATGCTAACTGCTATTGAGCTTGAGCTAATTGCTGCAGCAATAGTTACATTCGGCGATGCTTTAGGAGCCGTTGCAATTGTTCGAGCCATRGAAGAAGAAGCACAAGGAGAGATAAGTCTGAAAAATAAAGATGAAGAATTGTTAAGTATGCAAAAACAAATTGATTATTTAACAAATGAATTATCTAAAATAAAAAGCCAAATAACTTGAGTTATACTCTTTATCAATTCCTGCCGCATCTAACGGTTCAACTCTACAATAAGTCTGACTTCTGCATGATTTTCATAATTTGAGTTAAAATCACAATGTAGACAAGGGGTGAGTGATTATGAATAAAGATAACCAAAACAATCAAAGTACTGAAACACCAGAAATTTTTGCAGCTAAACTAGCATTATTTGGAACTGCACTCTCAACGTTAGGGGATGGAATACAGACATTAGCTGCAGGGATTGCTCTTGATATATTAGAAAATGCAAATAATGAAACCTTGCCAGACCAAACGGATCAATTAAGACAAATGGAAGATAGAATGCAAAATCAAATTGATCAATTAACCAGAAAATTAGAGAAAATGGAGCGTGGAATGAGATAACGATTTTCTATTATTATAGATAACACGGGCGTACAAGAACAAATAAATTTATCAGTTAAACCTGCTTTAAAAAACAATAGGGTGTTCATTAGTTTCATCGATTTAAAATCAGGAGGCTGAGACATTGAATGAAAGTAATATGGGCAATGGTCAAAAAGGTTCGAATTCGCTAACTGCTACTGAGCTTGATGTAATTGCTTCAGCAATAAATACATTCGGCGATGCTTTAGGAACGATTGCAGCGGTTAGAGCCCTGGAAGCAGAAGTACAAGAAGAGAAAGAACAAGAAAATC
>NZ_JBFUIO010000324.1:0-1062 GCF_056401835.1 Paenisporosarcina sp. P4_D4
GTACATACATGAGGATTATTTGGCTGAATCGATTATGATAAAAGAAATGAAAAGGGACAGAGATAAAAACGGGGTTATATATGAATCTGTCGTAATGAATGAAACTACAAGATCTCAATTGTTCTATGATTATGGTAAAAAGGCTATTGATGATATTGATGATTATATTAAAAGCTATCAAACTATCTTAACAACTGAGTATCTGTCTAGATTAGTTAGTATAAGAGAGTGTTTGAAAGAAAATCCTTTTCAAATTTTTATTTGGTCAGGAGATTTATTTCCAAGTAAAATTACTAATGTTGAACAATATACTGCTTCTCATCAAGAGTATATTAATGAGGTAAAGAGTTTGATTAAGTATTTTGCAGATATTGATGTGCAAGAACATTGGTATAAAAGAAAGCAAACTTCTCTGAATCAATTATTGTTGTTTTCACTAGTGCTAATGTTGTTTACATACTTACTTATTAAAGTTGGGATTTATCTTGTTTCAATTTAACTTAAATAATTGGTTTACCCTACCTTGAAAGAARAATCAGTTATCATGAACACATTCAAAAAAACTTGAGTTATCATGAACGAAATATCATAATTGACGTTAAGAACACAAATAAAGGTTATTTATCAATTAGACTTTGGCTATTTCCTTCAAGATATTCCTGGCTTCCTATTTTGGGCAGGAGTTGATTCATCGTATGGTCTACACAATGCCAAGTTGAATCCTGATGAAAAAGTAGTTGATTATCTCGTTCCATTTACAGAATCTTATATACGTTCGCTTTCGAATCATGATAACGATTAGTTATCATGATTTTTAGTTATGATGGGAGCGTTACATTTCAATTATACGCACAATTTTTTATAGGAAGTTGTATTTGATCGAATCTCTACTATAATGTAAAGAGAAGATAATGACGGTCATGGTTCGTTAAAGGTTCTAATCCCCACGTGTCGCACCTGCAATGGTGAAGATATAGTCCAGACTACAAACAATGTTCATTGGTAGCGAAAGCTATAGTGGTAAGCTAAGGCGTCGGTCGGGGGTTCGAATCCCTCCTGGGA
>NZ_JBFUIO010000325.1:0-1044 GCF_056401835.1 Paenisporosarcina sp. P4_D4
CCTACTCTCCAAGGGTTCGCTCAGACTTGATTGAGCGATTTAATAAATGCAAAATAGTAAATTATAATTAAAAACATAGGAAGGGTGATGACAATTGGGGATTAAAATTGCTCTAATATCTCCAGCAGGGGGAGGTAAGGACTTCATTGCAGATTATCTTTGTAGCAAGTATGGTTTTGAGCGATATGCATTTGCTGACAACGTAAAAGCTGTAGCAAAGCAGTGGTTTCCTGATGTGTACTTTGATGAAAATAAAAAGCCTAGAGCACTGCTACAACACATCGGAACTAGTTTTAGAGAAATTGATCCTGATATTTGGATTAAATCAATGTTGGACAACATGGACAATGAAGCTGAAGAAAGAAAAAAACTTCGATATGCCTGTGAGAATATTGTTGTAACAGACTGTAGGATGCCTAATGAATATGAAGCATTAAAGAATAAAGGTTTTATCTTTATCAGAATTGACGTGAATGATGAAGAAAGAATAAAGCGATTAATAGCAAGAGGTGATGTTTTCTCAGAAGATGACCTAAATCACCATACTGAGAAGTTTTATGACACATTTGAATGTGACTATTCACTCTTTAATTATGGCAGTAAAGAGTTAGCGTTTGCTTCTACAGATGGAATAATTGAGTTGATTTCTCAAAGAGAACAAGCCTATGCTAATTGACATCCTAATATTTGTACTAGCTACTGCTGGATTTATTTCATTAATATCGCTAGTTTATTATCATTTTGAATACAAGAAAGCAAGTCGTGCAGAAATATTTGTATCAGGTTACAACTTAGAATTATTAGACCAGAAGAAGGTAGCTGCTCAAATGATTGCTATACTTACACTTTCTTCTGCGATGATTTTAGCAATACTAAAACAACATTACACAGGGGGTTAATTATGGAGAAGAAAACAGAAGTGTATCAAACGGAAACAGAAATATTAGGATTGTTTGGATTAGTCGCATTACAGTTTGGGTCAATATTCTACAAAATCTTCCTAGCAATGTTGACATGGAATATGTTTGTATCCGACTTTACAAT
>NZ_JBFUIO010000326.1:0-1041 GCF_056401835.1 Paenisporosarcina sp. P4_D4
ATTCATTAGAAGGCAACTTAAATCATAATCTATATAAAGAAGTATCACATGAGGTTTTACTGGAAACACTTAAGAATATGACTAAAGAAATGTTGTTTGTTCTAAATCTAAAATTACAAGAAAGTAACAAATAGCTAGAAAGTATCGACACTTTTCGACAAGATATGCTACACTTTCTGTAAAGACACCAAAAACTCTTATAGATTTTTAAAACAATAAAAGTTAATATAATGTTAATATATGTAATGTAGATAACAAATTATAAAGGAGAGTATAACAAATGGCTAAAAATAGAGCTGAACTTATTGAAAAAATTGTATCGAATATTCCACTTATTTCAAATAATAAGAAAGCAGTTAAAGAAATTAAAGAAGAATTATCAAAGTATCGAATTGCTGAAGGTAGAGTAGAGTATTATTTTTCACAGCCTGAGATATTAGCTGAAGCAGATGTAAGAGAATTAGCTTTATTTACAGAACAATTCTATGTTAAAACAGGATTAAAGGAATTTAATACAGATAATTACTTTACTGAACATGAGATGAAAGAAGCTAAACAATTTGATTACATTTTAACTCATGGAGAAGAAGAAATTATATTCCCACTTGATATTGAAAACGTAATTCACATTGGAAACAACTTGTATGTTGCTTCATTAGATATTGAAACTATTGCGAAATTAATGAAATCTAAAAAGCTAAATTATAACTATGAAATTCAACGTCAAGCACAAAGAGTTAAACGTAAAGATAAAGTAATATTTAAACCAACTATCTATAAGAAGAATGTTAAAGAAATTAAAGAATTGTTATTAAAAGATCAATTAATTCACACTACATTAGCTTTCAACGCTGCAACACAGACATCTGAAACAGGAGAAGAATTAAAATACAATGGTAAAAAGAATGTACTAACAATTAATGATGGAACACGATTAGATATTCTAGATGGTTATCACAGATGCTTAGCGAGTCAACAAGCATATGCAGAAAATCCAGACTTAAACTTTAGATTTGTAGTAATGATTTCAAATTATACAAC
>NZ_JBFUIO010000327.1:0-1038 GCF_056401835.1 Paenisporosarcina sp. P4_D4
AGCAGGACTTACTGATATTACGGTTGTTTTAATTGAAGGAAAAAGACACGAATTACTAAACGAGATTAATAAAGAAGAAACATTTGAACTGATTATTAATTGGATGGAGAAAAAATGAATGAATTAGAAGTGTTAGCCATAGTTGGACCTACCGCATCCGGTAAAACAGCCCTATCAATTAAGCTTGCTAAATTGCTGGACGGTGAAGTAATTAATGGTGATTCCATGCAAGTTTATAAAGGACTTGATATCGGTACAGCCAAAATCACATTAGACGAAATGGAAGGGATTCCTCACCATTTACTAGATACTAAACAGCCAGATGAATCTTTCTCGGTAGCAGAATACCAAAAAATAGTACGAGCAAAAATCGCAGAAATTAGAGCAAAAGGAAAATTGCCTATTCTAGTTGGCGGTACCGGGCTTTATGTACAATCTGTTTTATATAATTTTCAATTTACTGAGGAGCGGGTCGATGAGACCATCCGCAACAAATATTATGAACAACTTGCAGAACTGGGCCCACTTGCGATGCATGAGAAACTTAAACAGGTGGACCCTCGAAGTGCCGCGGAGATTCATCCTAATAATACACGCAGAGTGGTAAGGGCGTTAGAAATCGCGGAGCATTCGGATACAACTAAATCTGCCGAACCACAAAAACAGGGACATGAACCTATGTATCGACATGTGATTCTCGGACTTGATGTTGAAAGGGAAATTCTCTATGAGCGCATTAATTTGCGTGTCGACCGCATGATCGAACGAGGTTTGGTCCAGGAAGCGAAGCTTCTATGGGATAATGATATCAGGGATACTCAGTCAGTACAGGCTATTGGTTATAAAGAAATATTCTCTTATTTCAGAGAAGAAATTTCATTGGCAGAAGCCATCGAACAAATTAAGCAAAATTCACGCCGATATGCAAAGAGACAATTAACTTATTTCCGCAATAAGCTTCCTGTCGTTTGGATTGAACCAGAGATTACTTTATCGGAAATTCTTCCGATAATTAATCGCATTATGCAGGAATCCCAT
>NZ_JBFUIO010000328.1:0-1035 GCF_056401835.1 Paenisporosarcina sp. P4_D4
GCTTCCAAGGGATGGTGAGTATTGGATTAATCAGTTTCACTGACTACAATTTTCTTAATTCAAAATTAAGAAACGAAACATAAAACTAGATACAAACGTACAAACCGTCGAAATTGCTTAATTTAGTTGGTTTTTTAAATGTGAAAAGAATTTCAATAAAATCGAGACTTTGTTATCTTAAAAATCCTCCAAATGTCATGTTGTTAATGGTTTTATCATATACATAAGTTTATAGCTGGGAAGGGGGAACTATAGATTATGGAAGAAACTATTAGTTTACAAGAATTTTTCCAGACACTTCGAAAGAGAATGCTTCTGATTTTTTCAATAACACTTTTAGTAACTGCTCTTAGTGGAGTAATTAGTTTTTACTTTTTAACACCGATCTACGAGTCTTCAACTCAGCTTTTAATAAATCAAGAAGACACAAACCAAATGCCTGATGTAGATATTCAAACAAATTTACAGCTAATAAATACCTATAGCATTATCATAAAAAGTCCAGCGATACTTGATCTTGTTATAAAGGAATTGGCACTTGAAAATATGACTACTCAATCATTAAACAAAAAAATAAATGTCAATAGTGAAGGCGATTCTCAAGTTGTAACAATTACTGTCCAGGATGCGGATCAATTTATAGCTCGTGACATTGCCAATTCGACTGCTGRTATTTTCCAGCGTGAAGTAATTGATCTTATGAACATCAATAATGTGAGTATATTATCAAGAGCCACTGCAAGTGATGAACAAGAACCTGTAAAGCCCCAACCCATTTTAAACATAGCTATTTCAATGGTTATTGGATTTTTACTTAGCATTGGGCTCGCTTTCCTTTTAGRATACCTTGACAATACATTAACTTCGGAGCAAGACATTGAAAAGCTACTTTCATTACCAGTGATAGGTTCTATTTCATCCATGGAGATAAAAGAACAAAAAAAAATAGCAAGACTTAATAAAATGCAGTATAAGAAAGGAGGAGATATGAATGGCTAATCGAAAGAAAAAGAAAATGGAGACGCAACTAATAAC
>NZ_JBFUIO010000329.1:0-1029 GCF_056401835.1 Paenisporosarcina sp. P4_D4
GAATTGTACATTGGAGTAATAATGGAAAACTGCACTTAATCACCTCTAAATTCACTTTACTTTTACTACATATAATCCTCGCTTACCTTCAAAGACCGAATCAAAGCAGATTTCATCCCCAACCCGATTCCATCTCGGATGCAAATCGCACCTTGTATCATTATCATATTTAAATGGTGCAAATACTCTTGCTAGCTTTAGAATTTTATTTCCCTTGATTAACATCACAGATGCAACTCTAGCTCTATCTGGGTAAGTATCTGTCACAACCCCGCTCCCATTAGGTGAGTAACTTGGGTGGCCATCCGTAGTTAATTCTGGCMATTTCTTTTTATACTCTTGAGTCTGATCAGTCATTAGATAATATCCATTACCTCTATCTTTTTTGTGTGCAAAAGCTAATAGGTCTTTGCTATTTTTCCAATAGCAGTGAGATGTCATATTATCATCACTTAAATTATACATATTTGTTCCATCTATATTTACAGTAACTAATCTGGTGTACTTTCTAGACCCATTTATCCATCTATGTAAAACCATAAATCTTTTTCCAAAAGGATTTATCATAATGTGATTTACCTTATGCTCCGCATTTATCATTTCATTTCTCGGCTCGAAGTTCGAAAAATCAGTATAGTTCATCAATGGTTTAACCTCACCATTTTCTAAATTCACATGCCAAATACAGGGCATATTAGGGCACTTTTCGTTTGCGGTTGTTTCTGAAAGATTGGAATATCCATATCCTTTACGCAAACGATGTAGCCGTGCAAAATCTAATGAAAGCGCAAATTCCCCATCCTCTGATACACTATAAACTGGCATTGGAATAACTCTCTCTTCTTTTGTATTTAAGTTATAGATAACTGAGCAATAACATCCGTTTCGAAAATCATTATAAATAACTTTATCAATGTAGGAAGGTCCTAACCACTGTAACATGCAACCTTGCTGGACGTTCCAGGAATTAGTCTTCCCGATTATTTCAAATGAATTGTTATTTTTTGTATCAAACAACACAATATCTGC
>NZ_JBFUIO010000330.1:0-1014 GCF_056401835.1 Paenisporosarcina sp. P4_D4
GGTAAGTACACAATGAGTGAGAAAAAAAAATCTATTGAAGAATTAATAGTAGAATCTATAGTGCCAAAGGAAGAACAAAGATTTGAAGTTCCAGGAAATTGGGTATGGACATGGACGGGCGCAATTACTGAAGTGGTAGGTGGTGGTACACCAAAGTCTAAAGTCAAAGAATATTATGACCAAGGTTCTATTCGATGGGTAACACCTTCAGACCTTTCTGGATATAAGGACATATACATAAGTAGGGGAAAACGTAATATTACTGAGCTTGGTTTAGTTGAAAGTTCAACAAAAATATTACCGATTAACACTGTGCTACTCTCTTCCAGAGCGCCAATAGGCTATGTTGCAATCGCTTCTGAAAATCTATGTACAAATCAAGGGTTTAAAAGTTTTGTTCCAAGTAATGCCTATTATCCACAATATTTATACTGGTATTTAAAATTTTCAAAAGCATATTTAGAGTCTATTTCAAGTGGTAGTACATTTAAGGAGCTTTCAGGATCTAAGTCCAAAAAAATTCCTCTCCCGTTGCCTCCATTAGACGAACAAATAAGGATTGCAATGAAAGTGGAGGGGCTATTAAGTAAAATTGAAGAAGCAAAGGGCTTAATAAACAATTTTCCTGACATAATACAAAGTTTTAGAAGTGGGGTTATTTCGGCTGCTTGTAATGGCGATTTAACAACAGATTGGAGAACAAAGCAAGAGGATATTGAAAGTGCAATGGTTATATTGAAGAATTTATCAGAAAAGAAAATGGCTAATAAATCTGAAATGAAACGAAACAATTCTTTTAGATTAAATAATGAACTTCATCATCTCGAAAAATGGGCAGTAACTAAACTTGGTTTCATTTGTGAAATGCAGTTAGGTAAAATGCTATCACGTAAGGCTTATGGTGAGAATTTAACCATGCTACCATATTTGCGAAATGCAAATGTACAATGGGGGAGATTCGCATTAACTGACGTTCTTGAGATGGGGTTTGAAGAAAGTGAGATAGAAAAATAC
>NZ_JBFUIO010000331.1:0-1011 GCF_056401835.1 Paenisporosarcina sp. P4_D4
TTCTTTTTAACACCGTGCCGGTGTAGCTCAGTTGGTAGAGCAACTGACTTGTAATCAGTAGGTCGAGGGTTCGACTCCTTTCGCCGGCACCATTGTTAGAGCCATTAGCTCAGTTGGTAGAGCATCTGACTTTTAATCAGAGGGTCGTAGGTTCGAATCCTACATGGCTCACCATTTTCATATTAAGTTGCGGGTGTGGCGGAACTGGCAGACGCACTAGACTTAGGATCTAGCGCCGCAAGGCGTGGGGGTTCGACTCCCTTCACCCGCACCATTTTCACAATTTTCACAATTTTATACGAGCGGAAGTAGTTCAGTGGTAGAACACCACCTTGCCAAGGTGGGGGTCGCGAGTTCGAACCTCGTCTTCCGCTCCATATCTTCTTGAATGCCGGGGTGGCGGAACTGGCAGACGCACAGGACTTAAAATCCTGCGGTAGGTGACTACCGTACCGGTTCGATTCCGGTCCTCGGCACCATCTTTCATAAAACATAATATTTAGCGCCCGTAGCTCAATTGGATAGAGTACTTGACTACGAATCAAGCGGTTAGAGGTTCGAGTCCTCTCGGGCGCGCCATAWTTTTTRACTTCGGGAAGTAGCTCAGCTTGGTAGAGCACTTGGTTTGGGACCAAGGGGTCGCAGGTTCGAATCCTGTCTTCCCGACCAGTATTTATATCCCTTTAAGGGGCCTTAGCTCAGCTGGGAGAGCGCCTGCCTTGCACGCAGGAGGTCAGCGGTTCGATCCCGCTAGGCTCCACCATGAACCTTGAAAACTGAACAGCAAAACGTCAACAATAAAGCGGAACACACTTCGGTGTGGGAAGCAAAAACTTGAACTTAATTGTTCATTTTAAAACGTCATTAATTTGACGCCAGCAACAAAGTCGAGCTAATCGACTCACCTATTATGGAGAGTTTGATCCTGGCTCAGGACGAACGCTGGCGGCGTGCCTAATACATGCAAGTCGAGCGGAATGATGAAGAAGCTTGCTTCTTCTGATTTTAGCG
>NZ_JBFUIO010000332.1:0-1008 GCF_056401835.1 Paenisporosarcina sp. P4_D4
CTAACGCACCACCGATTGCACCAAATAAGACTGCTAGTATTAATATTGTAAAAGCAGAAAAATATAGATTTTTCTTTTTTCTGTAAAATATAAACCCAATAATATTTGCAATAACGATAAAAAAGCCCATAAGTATTATGAAAAAACTATCCATTTAACTCTTCCTCCATAAACATATTTTACCATTAAAACCAAAAACCTTATTGAACTATTCTGCCCCGTTAGTTTAAGTGTAACATTTCACAATAGATGGCCGAAATTTACTTGATGTTTCGGACGTAAAAATAGACCATCGAAATGATGGTCTTGTTTAACTAAAGCACCCGTTAGTGCAATAAGAGATATTAGTTTTGGTAGCAAGTCTCATAGTCGTCTTTCATTAACAAACTTTTACAAGCCAAACCATTTTCGTGATAAATCTCTTTACCAATTTCTAATTCGATACTTCTATTTGAATTTGGATACTCAGGTTCGTCATTTAGAATACCCCCCACCTTCTTAAGTTCAATCACAATCATTTCAAATAATGATAATTTACACAATATTCTTCTTCAAGTAAACTGCCCCGTTATTTGAAGATGAAAACGGAATACTATTTCACCAATTYAATATCAACATTAAAATGCTTGAAATGAGGAMTACAACAAAAAAGGCAAGGATGTAATATGTTTTTCCTTGTTGCTGYGTCTTATGTTTCTTTTCATAATCCTTCCAACCAATAAACAAACCCAAAAACATTCCTATAATTCCMAAACGTAAAATCGCTATAAAATAATCAAGAAACGGTTTATACGTAATTAKGCGACCACCGTTAYCTACCTCTTGAATTTCTTTGTAACTAACAAATAGAATGGAAACAGCCAATCCGARCACTAACCCATACAGACCTGATTTTCTTAATACTTTTTCCATAGTTCTCCCATCTCCCTTCTCCACAAAATGGCCCAATTGTTGAACAAAAGTTATACCACACTCTTCAACTAACCTGCCCCGTTAGTTGAATAAGAA
>NZ_JBFUIO010000333.1:0-1005 GCF_056401835.1 Paenisporosarcina sp. P4_D4
ACCTAAATCTATCTCTCTTACAAAATATGTTAAACATTTTTATTTTTCAGTTCTAACAAAAACAACTATCAAAAAAACATGATTTGATAGTTGTTTTAATTAACATTTTTATGTTAGAGCTAGAAAGGTTAAGCATCCTCTAGTATTCATTTTTTACTGTTTCAAAACCTGGCAATTTTTCTATCTCTTTTGCTAACTCACAAATAACTTCCTCTATTAACTCCGAGCTGTCATACTCTGACGCTACCTGTCCTATAGCATCTGTCAATTTCTCATAGAACTCATGATCACCAGTAAGTCTATGCCAAAACTCTTCTCCTATTAATACAGGATATTCCATATTAATTTTCTTATAATGTCCGCTTAATTCCTTTTTAGTTCCATAAAAGACTCCTACCACTAAATCATCGAGAGCTATTCTCTGCCCATTAGTCCTTGCCAAAGCTCTTACACCTTGAAAATGACCTTTAATAGTTTTTACATCATCTTTATTAATAGTATTAGGACCAGCTTTTATCTGACAATATTTTCTCTCACCATCTATTTTATCAATAAATTCAATATCAATACCTGATGTTGTCGATTTGAAGCCTTCCAAAACCTCACTACAAAATAGCTGTAGCTTGTTTCCAAAAGTAGTATTGATTGATGTACCTAATACTCTAGGATATACAAGTGCTTGAGCCACGCTCAATGGATCAACATTACCAGTTAAGAAACTTGCTTTATACTTGTCTAAAAATGGATTGAGATTAAATTCCTTTAGTTTTTTCAACTTTTTAGTATTCACTATATGACTTGGAGCAATTTCTTTTCTAAAGAAATCCTTTGCCTTCTCGATTATTACATTCAAGTCATATGGATCCATTTTTAAATTTTGCTTATCCTCATACACTATTATTCCTCACTCCTCTATTACTCACTATATTACATCATATACCACTTGGTTATAAATGGTAATATAGTTAGTAATTTTAATTTCTTAATTTTTTTCTTATTCACAAC
>NZ_JBFUIO010000334.1:0-988 GCF_056401835.1 Paenisporosarcina sp. P4_D4
TTAGTACACTTTCGATATAATATTGAACACTGGTCATGGCGCCTTCTTCCACCATACGATTGTCATCCGGATCGTTAGGATCTGAGAAACCTGCTTTTGTCATTTGGCATTGTTTTACATTTTTTGAATCCATGAATGAGGACACTTTTGTCATCGTATTATTCATCATGATTTTGGCTTTTTCACGATTTTCTGCTTTCTGTAAAAACATATAAGCCGTAGCTGCAAGACCTCCAATTAACAATGAACGTGTATTTCCTCTAGACATCGTCATCCCTCCAATTGTTGTTAAAAATCAGTTATCTTATATTGATACCCACTTTCACAGACAATCACACATCTTCTTTCATAATTCCAATTTGCTTTCCTAAAATAATTCTGATGGATACTATTTAATCGTAAGGATGAAAGGTATATAAGATGGTATTTAGGAGATTTCGTACTGTACATCTTTTTGAGTTGAATAACTATAATTCAACTCAAAATAAAAATTATACTTCTAGTAACCGTCTGTAAAAATATTTCTTTCGAATTTATACTAACTTTATACGAAGAAATACCAATAGAGTGGTCTATCTATCTGGACTAAAATCGTTAAAAATCCAAATAATATTATCCATAAATTGTTTGCTTTTCGAAATAAAAGAGGCTATACGGTACAATAAAATTATGAGAAAAGGAGGTTACTAGTTATGAAGAAAACGTTGTTACTGACAGGTTTTGAACCCTTTTTAAAGTTCACGGTGAATCCAACTATGAAAATAGTGGAAGAATTAAACGGACAAACGATTGGAGATTATCAAATTGTAGGGAAAACGATGACGGTTGATTTTAAGTCATCAGGGGACCAATTAGTCGCTTTGATAAAAGAGTTACAGCCGGATGCAGTCATTTCATTGGGATTGGCAGGAGGTCGCTCAAAAATAACACCAGAACGCATCGCGATCAATGTGAAAGATGGTGCTGCAGATAACGAAGGACATACACC
>NZ_JBFUIO010000335.1:0-986 GCF_056401835.1 Paenisporosarcina sp. P4_D4
TCGAACGTCCTCTATTTTATCGAACGTCCTCTATTTTACACACACTTTTACGAACACTTTTGGTAGAATAAAAGTAGGCAAACCAAAATGAGGAGTAAATAAATGGATAACAAAAAATTCGGATATATACGAGTCAGCAGCAAAGATCAAAATGAAGGACGCCAGCTAGAGGCTATGAAAAAATTGGGACTTGGAGAACGAGACATCTTCATGGACAAACAAAGTGGAAAAGATTTCGAAAGAGCCCAATATCAATTACTTAAACGCATCATTAGAAAAAGTGATGTGCTTTATATTCATTCACTTGATCGATTTGGCCGGAATAAAGAAGAAATCTTGCACGAGTGGAACGACATTACAAAAAACATCCAGGCAGATATAGTTGTGCTGGATATGCCTTTGTTAGACACAACTCAATATAAAGACAGCTTAGGAACATTTATTGCGGATCTTGTTTTACAGATTCTTTCTTGGATGGCGGAAGAGGAACGAGAACGAATTCGAAAACGGCAACGTGAAGGAATTGATGTGGCTTTGCAAAACGGCATAGTATTTGGCCGACCAAAAGTTACGGTTACCGCGGAGTTTAAACAAGCTTATGATCGATGGAAATTAAAAGAGATAACGGCTGTTAAGGCAATGCAGGAAATTGGTGTGAAAAAGACTACTTTTTATAAACTAGTCAGAGTGTATGAAGAATCTTTATAGTTAACCTATATAATAGAAGAAACTCATTTCATATATGAGATTTCCAACGATTTGGAATACCTTTTATAAACAACTTTTAGGATTGTGCCCTTTATTTAGGAACATTCCTTTTTAATCTACTAAACGTTTAAGTGGGTATCTTGAACGAAATCTTATTCAAGAACGTTCGGCTGCAGGACGAGTGGCGGGTAAAGCGCGTGGGCGACTTGGGGGTCGTCCAGAGAAATATGGAGATAAAGATATAGAAAATATAGAAATGATGAAAGCTCTTATTGATG
>NZ_JBFUIO010000336.1:0-985 GCF_056401835.1 Paenisporosarcina sp. P4_D4
ATACAGAAGTTAAAAAGGATTTTTGACAACTAAAATCTTGTTATTATTTGTTAATAAATGAATTATAAAATATCTTGATGGAGGGGTAGTGAAGGTGAAGATATGTAATGTTAAAGATTGCAATAATAAACACGAAGCTAAGGGGTACTGTAAAAAACATTATAGAGCCTTCAGAAAATATGGTAATCCATTACATGTGTCTAAAAGGGCTTCCAGAACGACAACATCAAGTGAAATTAGAGTTATTAATAATGTGAAATTTAAAAAGTGTCTTATTTGTGAAGAATGGATTGAATTAAACGAAGAGAATTTCTATATATCTAAATCAGGAAAGGATGGCTTTCATCCATACTGCAAGATTTGTGCAATAAGGAAATCCAAGAAATATCAAGACGACAATAAAGCAAAAGTAAGTGAATACAGCAAACAGATTTATAAAGAGAAAGAGCAATATTATAAAGACAAAGCAAAAAGATGGAACAATCAAAATACTGAACACTCCAAAGATCTTAAACAAAAATGGAGAAGAGGTAACAAAAACAAGTTAAAAGACTATAGAATAAAGAGACTATTTCATAAGAGTCATGACATCTCAGAGGACGAGATAAGATTAATCTATTCTTACTCAAACAGTTGTTGTATGTATTGTGGAATTACTGAAGAGGAAGCAATTGAGAAGTACCAAAATAAACTACACAAGGATCATGCTGATAATTTTGGCTCTGATGGCATTGAGAACTGTATATTGGCTTGCAAAGGGTGTAATTCCAGTAAGCATGACAAGGATTGGGAAGAGTGGTTTATTAACTCGAATATGTATGATGAAGAAAGGAAAAAAGCAATCGCTTATTGGTTAGATTTATGGAAATAAGCAAACGAAATTCTCATCTTATAGGGTACAGGGGGTAAGGAATGAAGAAGCAAAAAGGAAACATGATTGATCTGCTAGATAGAATTTACGAAAACTCCGAAAGCTACGCAATGG
>NZ_JBFUIO010000337.1:0-981 GCF_056401835.1 Paenisporosarcina sp. P4_D4
GCCTTTAGATGGTCTGACGAGGCTCAATTGCATTTACGTACAAATGATTCTGTTTATCAAATAACAAAAGGTAGCGTAAATCCACTGTATAGAGGTAATCAAGCATTTGGAAMTTTTTTTCAAATAAAAATTCGATATCCTATTGACAAAAAGTAGAGAATGATATTAAATTAAATCAGATTTCAAATATGAAATTGAAGTCGAAAGGGCTAATTAAATGAAAATTTTCGATTTGAATATTTATAGTGACGAAAAACCTGTTAACCTATTAAACCGTCCCAAACTTAAATCTATTAGAGAAACCATGATGAAACAAATTGAAATGGCGCCTACAGAGGCGATTTTCCGACTGGATATGGAACAAATCGGCGATGCTAACGGGTCAGGTATAGATGAAGTCGTAGCCAAACCATTGAAATGGATGATTGAGCAATTTAGTAATAAAAAATGTGATAAATATATTTTTCTTGAGAATTTAAGTCCAGAAGAAGAGTATGATCATGCTTACAATATAAAAAGCACTTTTAATATTGAGCAATTGTGTATTATGGTAAAAGAGAAAGAGTCATATTCAATACTTGGTTATATTGGTGGAAATAAGAACTCTCTTAGAGAACTCTTAGAATTTGTTTATGATAGAAAAATAGTAACAGCAAGAGATGTTGTGGATGGCCTAGGAAAACAATTGAACACGGCAAGTACCCAGTTATCAAAATTATCTGAAAGACGTTTAATTTCTCGAAAAGAAGTTCAAATGCCAGAAGGTGGAAGACAATTTGTTTATGAGAGCCTGTTTAAATAAAGCAGGTTTTTTTATAAAAGTATTCAATTTTGAAATTGAAATCGATGAAATAAGAGGAGGAAGAGGTGGAAATAATGGATATGGAAAATGTGTTTTGTAGAGGACCGACTATTAGGAGAATAAATGTGGAAAAAAGAAAAATAATATTGAGGAGGAGAGTCTGATGAGTAGTTTAAAAG
>NZ_JBFUIO010000338.1:0-974 GCF_056401835.1 Paenisporosarcina sp. P4_D4
GCTTCGAAACATGAAGTGCGTTGCATCGCTAGGCTAGCTTCGAAACATGAAGTGCGTTGCATCGCTAGGCTAGCTTCGAAACATGAAGTGCGTTGCATCGCTAGGCTAGCTTCGAAACATGAAGTGCGTTGCATCGCTAGGCTAGCTTCGAAACATGAAGTGCGTTGCATCGCTAGGCTAGCTTCGAAACATGAGGTCCGTTGCACCACTTGGAAAGTTTACATAGCAAGCCTTTTTATTTTATAAGTCAATTTAGATAAACATCAATTAGCGAGAAAATAAAATCTTAAAAGAAGGTGTCCATGATGATAAAAGCAGTTATTTTCGATTTTGATGGGCTGATTATTGATACAGAGACGGTATGGTTTGAAGCATATAAGGAAGCGTTGTATCAATTCGAGGTGAATTTGACCATTGAACAGTTTGCGTTAGTGATTGGTACTGATGATACCCTATTGGATAAATATATTGTGGACAATATAAAAGAGTTGTCCAATATTTCTGAGATCAGAGAATTGGCATCCCAACGATTTCACGAAAAGATTGGTCAGCCAATTTTAAGAGACGGTGTAGAAGATTATTTAATTGCAGCTAAAGAAGCGGGCCTTAAAATAGGATTGGCTTCCAGTTCAAAAAGAAGTTGGGTAGAAAATTTTTTAACTCAGCTTGGTATTCTTCATTATTTTGAAGTAATCAAGACGAGTGATGATGTTTCAACTGTTAAACCAGATCCAGAACTTTACCTGCAAGCCATTGAATCATTGGGTGTGAAACCAGAGGAAGCTGTTGCTTTTGAGGATTCATTGAACGGTTTGAAGGCAGCACGTGCGGCAGGTTTGAAATGTGTGATTTTCCTAAATCTGGYAACAACCAATTTAGTGTTTGAAGATTACAATATTAGGTTGTCTTCGATGGTAGATCAATCTTTGGATCTCCTTCTGAAAGAGTTACGATAGGAATAACAGTCTTACCAC
>NZ_JBFUIO010000339.1:0-969 GCF_056401835.1 Paenisporosarcina sp. P4_D4
CGAATATACTTATTATAACGTAAAAAGCACCTCAAAAGAGGCGCTCATTAACTAACATAAAGATTATCATTTATCGTATAAACAATATTATCAATATGATCACCAAACTCACGTCTTAACATGGTATAACCACCACTACTTAGAAAAGGTTCTTCTGTAAAGGCATCTTTAGGTAACGGTGCTAATACAGGCACTTGAAGTAACTGTTTCTCAATACGCTCCAACCATTTCTTTTGCCTTGGTGTCCATTCATGTAGTGAATAAACTTTCTGCATTGCATGTTTAATGCGTGATTCATGGCTTACTAGTACTTCACCGATTGCAGCTTGACGAATAAAACTAATAATATCTGMAGCTATCTCTTCATTTTTGGATTGTTTCCATGCTGTCTGTAAATGTGATTGTTTATAACCTTTAATTTCTAGGATGGTAATGAGTTCTCTCAAATCTTTACGTGTTAAGTCTTTAGGTCGTGTACATACAATATGAAGCGCTGGAATTTCATTCATGTTCTCTTGGATAAAACGAACAAATCCATTTAAGTAGTCTTCGGGACGACTATTTCCTTCTCCATATCCTCGTAATACACCCGTAATGCGATCTTCTTTATTGGAGATATATCTTCTCTCTCCGCTAGGTTGGTACGTTTCCATGTATTCAAACAAAATCGAATGTTCTTTAGCATCACTTGGAGTATAGGTATGGATATCTCTTGCCCATTCGTCTACACTTTTACCGTTAGACAATTCTTCAAACTTTTGTTTACCTTCATCTTTCAACTTTTGTTTACTTCTCTGTATTTTGGCTACTAGCTGGTCTCGGTAAAATGTTAGTTCATCTTCATCAGTGGAATTGGTCAGTGATTCAAATAACTCCCCAATAGTGTAAGTTTGTTTTTTTATTACTGGTTTCATATCGGTATAACTTTGTAATTTATCATAGATACCTACAGCATCGTAAATATTAAAG
>NZ_JBFUIO010000340.1:0-960 GCF_056401835.1 Paenisporosarcina sp. P4_D4
GCCTATTGTATCAATGGTTTAAACCATAATTACATGGTGCATATACTGATCCATTAAAWAGCTTCTTTTATTGTCATATAGAACAGAAAAGAAATAAAAAGTCTTTCCCTTCTTGATAATTTATATTTTACTTCTAAATAAAGAGAAAAACTAGAAGTCGATATAACAGCGATCCAAAATTAGAGCTGAAAGTTTTGGAGCCACGCACGCACCGAGCCACGCACACGCAACTCTAATAGGGCATTTCTCAAACGAGCCATAACAGTAATGACTTTTTCAAGCGGGATGTTTTAGAAAGAAATCGAGCTGAAGGGGTCACAGTRTATTGCCTCCAGCTCAATTAGAACAGCAGCATTATAAGTATATCCACTCAATTAATTATTTAATCACATCCAATCATAAAACTAATCATTGACTCATATTATACTTATAGTTTATTATTATATTAATCAATACATACCTACATACCTACATACACACACAAAGGGGACTACCATAGTGTCAGCAGCAGTATTACAATTCAACTCATACGTTACAAATTCACACATCAAGCAATCACATTTACACATCAGCAAAGCACCATCAGATTACATAAACACACCATTCACAAAGGAGTCATATGATATCCTCATCGACTTATTATCAAAGGAACATCCATTCAAGGCTGTCAGGTTAGCTACACAAATCAACAAAACAAACGGTTTTGATTTAATCCCATACAGTATCATTAAGAAGTGGAAGAGTATGATAGGTAAAGGGAGCACGATGAATCAATTGGAAAGAGGATATATGCAGTTACTTAAGGATAATAATTAATTATAAATTTATTTTAAAAAGTTCCGATTTTTGGTTGATAAAACTTGAAAATATGTATATATAAAGTAGTAGGGGGTTCTTTTTGTCTCCTAGAAAGCTGGTGTATATACATGTCGATTTAATAATATAAGAGTAAATTAATAC
>NZ_JBFUIO010000341.1:0-952 GCF_056401835.1 Paenisporosarcina sp. P4_D4
GTAAAATATAACATTTCTAAAGAGGTTGTTGGAGTGATGATTGACTTTGGAGATGAGGAATAATGTTATTCACTAACGGGTAGTAAAATACACTTGTTCTTATTCAACTAACGGGGCAGGTTAGTTGAAGAAGAAATCAATAAGATGACTATAGTAACCTAACATTCGAATGAGCAAAGAATTGAAAAAGATGTAATCAAAATCTTAACAGAGCTATATGGTAAATAAGGAGTGTAATAATGAAAATAAAATAGCAGGGAGTATATAAAATGGTTTTGTTTCCCGAAGAATTAATTAAAGAGTATGTAGAACATAAAAATGCTAACTCAGGTAATTTTAGTTGGTGGAAATACGTAAATTTCAAGGCGGATTTACAGACAGCCCTAGCATTCTCTAAATTTTTTTATCCTGAAATTATTGAAATAGAGGGATGTTTTTTATTAAAAGATAAATACAATAAAGAGCTTTTTGATGCATGGAAAAACGATTGTAACGATGACAAGACTAGCATAGAGAAAATTATGAACTTATATGAATTAAAGGATTTTTTTCATATTAATGTTGATTATAATGAAGATTTAATAGAACAAAATAGAGTCTTGGGAGATATATTAGTAATGTTTTGGTCAATGAGCTTCCAACATAGATACCCAAGCAGAAAAATTTCTGTAGAAGTTTTTGAAGATTGGGATACTTTGTTTATTACTGTTTACGAAGAATTATAAATGATTCACTTTGGAATTTCAGCTTATACAAAGGAGACTTAAAAGTCTTAAACGTAGCGGATTTCAGTGAATGCTTTATATACCCTGATCCTGTACTGATAACGTTGGTAACCCAAAATGATATAGATTTGAGCCGATTTGACAAATGGTAATTAGGGATTATGATAATTTTTTCTTATTCAACTAACGGGTGCTTTAGTTGAAGATTCGATTTCTGAAATAATCAA
>NZ_JBFUIO010000342.1:0-951 GCF_056401835.1 Paenisporosarcina sp. P4_D4
GCACTTTCAGATTCAGCTCTTGGGAGAGTGCAGTCAAATCCACACTTATTATATAGTAGCTCCTTTGCAATAAGGAGATCATTGTGAATTGCCTTCGATGATGTCCAAATATTATAAGATTCATTATTCACTATTATCAGTATCCTCCATCTAAACATTACTACCTATACGACTTCTGTAAAGGGTTTCATGAGTTACCTCACTATCGGAACATATATTTCTAATTATAGAACAAATGTTTGTATTTATCAAACGAAACTGACAATGGATGTTTTCTCGTTTACAAGTTTTTATGAAGATGAAAAATACGTAGTCAACTCTAATGCAAATTTTGATTATTAATCGTAATAAACCTCTGATATATAAAGAAAAATGACGCACCAAACTGTTGCAAGTTTGCACCAAATTAACACCAACAGAGAAATTGACCACAAAAAAGCACCCTCACCATTTCTGGTAAGAGTGCATATAAATCCTTGCTATTAAAGACTTATTAAGAAAGCCGCCTTTGCCGTAAATAAAATAAGAAAGTTTTAGACCACCACTCCTCAAAGTGGGTGTTCGCGGAAACCATCCTGCCTGTCCTCATTGACCTAAGTGAATGTGGCATGTCATTCCTGTTTCTATAAAAACTCCCTACAACAGCTTAAAGGTTAAAACTTAATATCGTTACGAACAATGCAGCTTGTATTGATATCTTAACACGATTGTCTTTGACCTTTCAATGGGAATTTTGACCTCGGTTAGCATCTTTTTATTTATGTAACTATTTTGATAGCACTCTATTGATTTACATTTTTTTCCTGTATAATCTAAAATAATAAACCGAACAAAATACTTTAAGAAAATCATTTTGCTTTTCTTATGAAAATCATCGTAGGAAGGAACGAGGAAATGGATAAAATTTTGAAATATTCAAAGACATTTGTTGGAGATGTATTCAGTGGAATG
>NZ_JBFUIO010000343.1:0-951 GCF_056401835.1 Paenisporosarcina sp. P4_D4
CTATCCTTCATATACAACCTTTACTTATTAAACTAAAATGCTGCGTTAGTTGAATAAGAAAAGGGCTTTACCCCTTATTGAAGTAAAGAACCCGTTAGTTGAACATGACTTATTGTAGTGTTGACACAAACTACGTACTAAAAGGATTACTAAGATAGGATGCATTTACTCTTCTCTCATAGGAGTTTGTATTGAAAAAATTGATACCAAAACTTTAAATGAGTCTTGGTATCATACGTTATGCAAAATGATGTCGTAATTCTATTATTTTCTGATTATGAATTTTGTAAACAGCTATAGTCTCAGGAGTTGTTTCTTCACCATTAGAGTCTATGATTCCAGTGAATCGCTCATGTACTGACACAAAATCACCTACACACGTAATATTTACAACTTCACAGTGTGCGTTAGGTGATGCTTGGAAAGCAGATTCATAAAACTTAAATACTTCTTCCATTGTTAATATTTTGTCGGTAGATGCATAACGGAAAGTACAAGAGTCATCATAATAGCTCTTGAATAGTTCTAGTTCTCCTGAATTATAGGCTTTAAGAGACTCAAGTACTACTTGGATCTTCTCAGTCATTTAACGTTCCTCCTTTCGTTGGTATTATAAAACTGTTTAAATAGGAAAATTTTACCTACTATTCTAAATTATATTATTAATTTCTAATTTGCACCAAATAGGTACTGCACAGTTCGAACAAGATGTGTCGCACAGTTCAACCGATACTACGCTTATTTAACTAACCTGCCCCGTTAGTTCAATAAGAAAAAAAGGGCTGCTTAAGCAACTATGAGCTTTAACTAAAGCACCCGTTAGCTGAAAAAGGTTGATATTATTAATGTTTCTATTCGTGTTCCAAGACACTGTACAATAATGAATCTCGCCGACCGTCTTTAATCAATAAATCTTTACGAATTTCACCTTCTTTCATCGTCTTCTAATTC
>NZ_JBFUIO010000344.1:0-948 GCF_056401835.1 Paenisporosarcina sp. P4_D4
ATTTTCGAGAGAAGATAAAGATTCATCTGCAATTAATCCGATATCTAAACTATCATTCTTATTCTCAATTACTTCTCTTGTAAACTTGTTCCAGCGTTCATCTTCCACTTTAGAGCGGTCTTCAGATACATAAGCTTTCATGAAATTTTCAAAATGAGCCATAGTTAATTGATTACGCTTTCCGAACGAAGACATATTTGTGCGTAGGTCATACACCCAGACATCTTTTGTATTATCTTGGTCAGTAATTCCTCTATTAAAGAATAAGACATTTGTTTTTACACCTTTAGCATAAAAAATTCCTGTTGGTAAGCGTAAAATGGTATGTAAATTACATTTGTTCATCAAGTCACGACGAATTTGCGCACCAACGCCACTCTCAAACAAAACGTTATCTGGTAAAACCACCGCTGCACGAGCTTTTCCATCATCCTTTAATGCGTTATATATTAATTGTAAGAAATTTAATTGCTTGTTTGAGGTATCATGTGTTAAATCATCACGGGAAACTCTTTCTCCACCCTTTTTTGTACCAAAAGGGGGATTTGTTAAAATGACATCATAGTTCTTCATCCATTTTCCGTTGCTAGATAATGAGTCCCCATGTTCAATGCGTCCTTCCAAGTTATGAAGCAACGCATTCATCAACGCAAGTCGATGTGTTCCTTGAACAAGTTCCATCCCAGTGAAAGCCTCTTTCTTTTGAAACTCTGCTTCTTGTGGATCTAAGTCAAAATAGTTATCAGTTTGACTTTTTAGGTACTGATCTGCTGATATCATAAAGCCAAATGTTCCTGCCGCTGGATCAACGCAACGCTCACCAATTTTCGGATCAATTAATTGCACCATGACATCTATTAGTACCCGAGGTGTAAAGTATTGTCCCGCTCCAGATTTTGTTTCACTTGCATTCTTCTCAAGTAAACCTTCATATAAGTTTCCAAGTCC
>NZ_JBFUIO010000345.1:0-941 GCF_056401835.1 Paenisporosarcina sp. P4_D4
TGTCCGAATAAAAATACATCTCTGTTATCATTCAGGCGTTGTACGAAAACTGTATAAGTTACATTTTTGCTTTCATTTGATTCGAATTCTACATGTGCAAATGGCACTTGAGTACGATCATCATGTCCAGGTTGATCAATTTCGAAAATTTGTCTGTAAATCGTACGTTCGCTACCTGACTCAGATGTTCTTACAATAGTTAACTTAATTACAGCAACATCATTACCATAAACACATGTGTCATTGTCAAAACCAACAATTCCGCTAAACCAAACTTTGTCATCTTTACAGATTTTTTTGAATGAAACCTGAAGTACTTGAATCGGTTCTTCGAATATTTCATCGTCTAAAACTGATGTATCTGATTGGAATTCTACTTTGTCTGTTTTGCCTGTGCATTTTTCACAGTCGTGTTTTTTCTTATCGTGATMGTCTTTCTTATCGTGATTGTCTTTCTCGCATACTACTTTAATGTTAACATCACCACACTTAGGACATTCCTTCTTATTCCAGTCGTGTTTATGGTCACACCATTCTACTTTCGTCTCTGCTTCACGACATTTGAAACAGTCACAGCCCTCTATTTTTTCCCACGTCTTTTTGTTATATTTCATATTTGATTGCACCTCCTTCCTTTTGGACCGATACTAGATTCCGAGTTTCGGTTTCTATCAATCCGTATTTGCCTTACTCTATAACATATTAAAAGAGAGAAAATTGCTCTAGGCAGATTKGAAAWCTAATAGTTTTTTCTATCGTTTCCCATTTCATATTTTTTGGACATAAAAAACGTAGTCACTTGGACTACGCCTCACTCTATTTATTGTATTCGAATAGTTCTAGTAATTTCATAAATATTCATACTTTGTTATAATTATAAGTTAAAATTTATTATTTAATAATAAAATAAAGTGTCTTATTTTCATAAGACACTTCAAATT
>NZ_JBFUIO010000346.1:0-938 GCF_056401835.1 Paenisporosarcina sp. P4_D4
GACAAACAAGAGAAATTACCTCAAGGCGAAGGGATTTCGAATCAGATTGGATACGAAACTACTTTTGAATTAGGAACTGTTTCAGGGATGGTATTTGAACAAGGCAATCTGATTGTCCGCTTGACAATCTTTGATCAAAACAGTGTGAACTTAACGGATGCATTTTTGAAAATGGGCGAAACAATCGCTGTAAAACAATAAAAAATTCCGGCTCACTTAGTGAGCCGGAATTTTTTTAATATGATAAATCTTTAATTGATAATCCTAATTTTTTCAATAATGTAATCGCTYGCTCTTTCTCATCATTATCCAAAGCACCCATCATTTCATGCAATTGTTTCTCATGCTCTGGGAACAATTGAGCCATGAAAGCCTCTCCTTCAGGAGTGATTTCAGCAAATGTCACCCGGCGATCCGAAGGACATGAAACGCGGTGTATGAAGCCTCTTTTTTCCAGCTTATCAATGACATAGGTAATCGAACCACTGGCAAGCAGTATTTTATTTCCTATTTTCTGCAGCGGTTGTCGCCCCTTGTGGAATAACAATTCCAAAACTGCAAATTCAGTAGGGTTTAGTCCATTTGCTTGAAAAAATTGATTCGTACATTCATGCAATGTTTTATATGCTCTAGAAAGCACGATAAATAATTTTAACGACTGTGTCAGTTCTTCGGATTTCATCTCTATCACCTGTATTCCATTCTCTCTAATTAAAACTAGTATATAGGGAATAGAAGAACTTTGTCAAAATGGTTTGGAATTGATGTGTTTTTGCTCTAATTCGAGCAGATATTGTTTAATCGGTGTAAGTGAACCCGCTTAGCCTTTCAATGATTTGTCTTTTCCTATAACACGATGGCAGGGTACGACTATCGGTAATGGATTTTTTCGATTTGCTTGTCCTACCGCACGACAGGCTTTTGTATTGCCAATTCTA
>NZ_JBFUIO010000347.1:0-936 GCF_056401835.1 Paenisporosarcina sp. P4_D4
CAATAGAGTAATGCTTTGAATAGACCTTCTTCCTGAAGTTACTTACATTATTATCAATTCTTTCAATATCATTGGAGAATTGTTCAAAAAACATTTTCTTTAACTTGTTAAGATTTTTCCCATGTGGTTCATTATCAATACCATTAGTAGCTAATTCAATCAATGCTTCATTAACTACTCCAATTTTATACTTTTTAAAAAAACGAAGTAAAAACTCAAAATCTTGATGTCTATAATAATTTTMATCAAATCCTTTAAGCGATTCATAACATTCACGTCTAATCATTAATGAACAAGTAGTTGGCGTAAATTCAAGAGAAAGAATATCTGAAGATAAGTCTCCAACTTTATCATTTGATATTACTTCACCCTTTACAATTCTCCAACAATAAGCGGCATCATAAATTCGTTCTTTTTCAAGTAATTCTACTTGATAAAGTATCTTATTTTGCAAAAAAAAGTCATCATCATCTAACAGACATATGTATTTTCCAGAAGAATTCTTAAATCCTGTATTTCTTGCTGCAGATCCATTCAAATTTCTTTCATGTTTTATATACTTTATCCTTACGTCATCTTTATATTCTTTCATTATGGATTCAGTTTCTGTTCTATATCTAGAATTTGTATCATTATCGTCAACAACAATTATCTCAATTAATGAATACTTCTGAATTAAAACCGAATCAATTGCTCGTTTTAAAGTTTGACTACTTTTATAAGTCGGTATTATAACACTTACTAATAAATCATTCATTCATAATAACACCCTTTACTTTTAAACTTAATTATAGTTTTAAGTTTTTTCAAATACTTTGTTTGTTTTTTGAGCATTAGCAATCAAAGCCAACATTACAAAGAAATTAATTTCGGTTAAATATGAACGTGAAATCATCAATTGAAGAAAAGATATTGTAAAAAATATTGCTATAAAGC
>NZ_JBFUIO010000348.1:0-934 GCF_056401835.1 Paenisporosarcina sp. P4_D4
ACTCGCATCCATTTATTTCCTCTCCTTTTAAATTTCATTTAATCTTACAATTTGCTCAAAACACTGAATCCGAAAAGTCCCTGTTTTACGGTGTTTATCGACTGTCCATATTCCGAGATTTTTTATTCCCATTTCTCTTTTTTTCTTAAAGTGTTACTTAGCATATTGTGCAAGTCATTTTTACTCCTTTGTTTTTTCGGCTTACTCTTAGTCGTCATCTGGTTCTTTCTTTTCTTCTGAATACGTTTAAGGCGTTTTATTTGTTTTCTTGCCTCTTCTGTTGTCATGACCATATTGCCTTTAATAACATTGCAAGATTTGCAGGACACGACTAAGTTATCCTCTACAAATGCACCACCTTTGGATTCTGGAAATACATGGTCAATTGATTCCCCTTCCCCACCACAGTATTGGCAAATGTAATTATCACGTTCATATACATTGATTCGTGTTACTAAGTCTTCTTTTTCGGGATTTAGAAAGTCCATTAAATATATAGTGTTTTCATCAATTATTTTAAAATCAACTTTCTCCATCACTTCTCTTGCCTTATCTTTTTCTAGTTTAAACCAATGAGTCAAATACTTTGGAAGAACATTTATTTCTTCCTTATTTTCAAATACATTTATCGGCAGCCCTTCTAAATCCATATGCCTTTTCATTCGATCAACAAATCTTTTTGCTTTGCATACATTACAAACATTCGATAACTGCTTTGGGAAATATTTATCTTCTTTTGATAAGCTACATTTTTCACAAATTCTCATCATACAGCCCCACTTATATTAAGTATTTGCCTTATATTGTACGACTGATGCTGTCTCCAATCAAATCACTCTTTTATTAAAATAGTTCCTTCTTCTATTGTTTTAATACTAATTAGTTCAGTTTTATTGTGAATATCCGCCATAGCATACTTGACAGCCTCTTCTTC
>NZ_JBFUIO010000349.1:0-929 GCF_056401835.1 Paenisporosarcina sp. P4_D4
GGTTACTGATGGACACATTCATAATTCATTTCATAGTATTTTTTTTACTCAAAAAGATGAACGTATCCTGCGACTGATCGCCAACTATATGGAAGCAGATTATGTACTAACGCCATTTGGGAAAACTAAAACAGCAGCAACATTAATCATTAATTCGAAAGAAATAAAACAAGATCTTGAATCACTCGGAATTACGGCAAAGAAATCATTAAATGTGCCTTTCCCAAAGGTTTCAGAGAAGTTTTTGCCATCATTTGTACGTGGCGTTATTGATGGCGATGGCTGGGTAGGTCATGAAGGATATCAAGTGAACGTTACAACCGGTAGTTTAGCCTTTGCAGAAGGATTATTAGCGGTATTTCAATCCTGGAGCTTAAAATCGGATATAAGTACTATCACCAGTCAAAAAAATCATACGATTTACCGTATTTGGGTACGAGGGAAAACCAGTCTTCAAATACTTTCTGACAGACTTTACAAATATGCAAATTCTGAAAACTTTCATATATATAAACGAGTCTATATGACACAGCATACAGATAATCCATATGTAGTTGGTGACAATAGAAAGATTCCAATGTGGAAAATTGTCGATGGGAAAATCATTCACACGCCAAATACGAATAGAGTTTCATTCAGAACAAATATCAGTAAATCAGTTTTAGACGCGTTAAAGCAACTAGCGTTAAAGCATAATACAAATGTGAATCATTTAATTGAAAATGGTTTGAAAAACGTTCTGGTACAAGACAAAATCACTTTGGACAAAACTTATCAACCACTAGATCGGATTCAGTATAAAACAACGTATGATCATCAATTAATAAGCGATGTAAAAGAGTACGCAAAGACTCATAACGTATTCATGAATGACGTAATTGAATATAGTGTGCAATTTATCGAATTGCATGTTGAAAAGAGGAGTCCCA
>NZ_JBFUIO010000350.1:0-926 GCF_056401835.1 Paenisporosarcina sp. P4_D4
GACCACCAAAAGCAAAGGCAATAAATGAAGAAAATGAGGAATTATTAGAAGTGATTTCAGTGCCCTGTAGCCTAACATTGGAGTCTGTTGATAAAAGTCTGACGAATACAAAAGGTGTAGCATTAATCTATAAAGTGCAATTAAACCCACCAAGTTTTGAAAGAACTAATATAAGTATTCTTGCTGTACATCTTCCTGAACCGTCTTCTTATGGAGACTTCGATAGCTATGAAGGTTTTGCGTTTATTCCAAAAGAAATGAGTTGGCGTTTTAAGCTTTATCCAACCCCAGAGGAGAATGGTCCAAGTTGGGCAGGACGATTTGATTTAATTACAGCAGAAATGAAGAATGTCGAAGTTCAGGTGCGTCTTTCAAATTCCAAAACAGGTAAGTTAGGACCAAGTGTTCTAACAAACAGTATTAACTATTGTAAATAGTTTCTTCAACTAATGGTTGCGTTGATCCAAGAAGGATTAACGTGAAATTCAATTTATAGGGAATGTTTGGGTGAACTGGTTCGGAGTTTCTTATATGTTGTTTGTTTTATACACGCTAATTGTTGGACTATTTATTATGAAAGAAAGTAATCTCTATTAACAACGGCGGACATCAACATTTTTTTGGCTTCTTTTTATCGTTTCAAGTTATGCAGTATTTATTCCTTTTATAAAGGGTTCAAATCCGTTTTAATGACAGGAAAATAAAAGGAGAGAAAATAATAAAATTGGTTCTTCAACTAACGGGGCAGGTTATTTGAATCAAATCTAAAACTTTTTGGAAAGAATTACGTATTAACTTATAAGAAAAAATCACTTCAAATTAGGGGTGTAGATAAATGAGCGACCGATTTGAACTAAGTTTTAACAACAAGGAAGAGAGTATATGGTTTGTTATTATGGTACCAGTTGTGATAGGAAGTGTATTAT
>NZ_JBFUIO010000351.1:0-924 GCF_056401835.1 Paenisporosarcina sp. P4_D4
CTTTAACGGTTAAGTATTCGCCATAACGATCATGAAAATGATAAGAGCGTACCAAGTTGAAAAATTATTCAGTTAGGTTATATTAAACTAAATCAAACCTTGGAGGAATTAAAATGACAACTATCGAACAGGCAAATAACACAATTAAATTAAATGAGCTTATTGAAGGCAACTTTAAAAAATACCATATTCACACTGATACTGGAGTACATGCAGTTAATGCACAATCCAAGTCAGAAGCTAGAAATTATTTAAACAGTGTTTTAGGTCATTGGGATTTTTATAGAGTGGAAACTGTAACAACTTATGGTGAAAATTAAACAAAGTCGAAACGGCTGCAAAGCCGTCCTAACATTGTGTGTTAGCTGATGAGACTAAAAGAAACGGAGTGGATCAGATGGAAAACTTAAAAGCAATTAAAGTTTACGAAATCTTTGACCATATGTACATTAACGAAAATGAAGCAAAGGAAATTGAAAAAGAATGGTTTCCTAAAGATCAAGTGAGAACACGCTATATAATTCTGGATGAAGAGGAATTGCAATTCTTCATTAAAGAACATAAAGGAGTTATGGCAAGCGTTTATAGTTATGAAACGGAACATGAAGCAAAACAAGCGATTGAAAATGAAGAGTATTAATAAGTAAATAAATTTTAAACAAAAAGGAGAAATGAAAATGAGAAAAGTAAATATTAAAGAAATGTTTGGTAAAGAATTGAAAGAGCTAAAATTTTTAACTAATGATACTTCATTAATTGAAGCGATCGACAAAGAGTTGGCAGAACGTTTTGACACGTTAAACGCTATGGACAGTGCAATAGGTTATAAATTTTAAAAGTCGTCAAAGCGACTATAAAAAGGCATTAAGCTTTGAGCGTGATACACTCCAAAAGTGTATCGGTTGCATTACATAATAAAAATAC
>NZ_JBFUIO010000352.1:0-920 GCF_056401835.1 Paenisporosarcina sp. P4_D4
CGGTTACAGTTTGTAGATTGGAAAGGTAAAGGACAACTTCCTGAGCATTTTTCTCATGCCGATTCATTCGTAGAGATAAAGTTTTCATACCGCGCATCAATAACCAGGAGTCAAATGGACTAAGTACAGCTCCCGTACTGTTATGGTAATTCGCTAGTTCCTCACATAGTTTTTTTCCTTTAGCAACAATAAGTCCAGCAAGAACATCATTATGACCGCCTAAATATTTGGTTGCGCTGTGGATTACAATGTCAGCACCAAGAGTGATTGGTTGTTGCAAGAGAGGTGTATAGAAAGTGTTATCGACAATCAGCATAATTCCGTGTTTCTTGGCAATTTCCGAAACAGCGGAAATATCTGTTTTCTTCATTAAGGGGTTTGTAGGCGTTTCCAGAAAGATAGCTTTTGTTTGAGGGGTAATCTTTATTTCGATTTCTTCCGGACAATATGTGTTTATGTATTGACACTTCAACCCCCATTTTTTATATCCTTGTTCTAATAAACGATAGGTACCTCCATATAAATCTTCACTAACTAACCATTCATCACCTGATTGAAATAGGGACAAAACGGTCATAATTGCCGCCATCCCAGAACTACAGGCGAAGCCTTGATCACCATATTCCAAATCTGATATTGTATTTTCAAGGAGCTGACGTGTTGGATTTCCCGTACGACTATAATCAAACTCCGTCGATTGCCCAAGCCCTTCATGACGATAGGCCGTAGAAAAATAAACAGGCGGATTCACAGTCCCTGTAACCGTATCACTGCGATTTCCAATTTGAGCAAGTTGTGTATCGATTTTATACATCCCAATCACTCCTCTAATAAAAATGTTGATGCACATTAAAACGGCGTTCTCCATTGTGGATCATCAGTTATTGATACTCTCACTGCAGATTCTTACAACGTTAACT
>NZ_JBFUIO010000353.1:0-918 GCF_056401835.1 Paenisporosarcina sp. P4_D4
GTATTTTGTGGATCGAGTAACGGAGCATCTGATGTCTATATAGAAGGTGCGAAAAAACTTGGTAAAGAACTAGCTAAACGAAATATTGCACTTGTTTATGGTGGAGCGAGTGTTGGAATTATGGGTGCTATTGCAGATTCAGTTCTGAATGAAGGAGGATACGTAATTGGTGTTATGCCAAGTTTTCTAGATAATAGAGAGATAGCTCATAAAAACTTGTCAGAGCTGATCATCGTAGATTCAATGCATGAGAGAAAAGCGAAAATGGCAGAGMTTGCTGATGGATTTATAGCATTGCCTGGTGGGCCAGGAACTTTAGAAGAGTTCTTTGAAATTTTTACTTGGGCTCAGTTAGGGCTCCATCATAAACCATGTGGTCTCTTAAATATAAATCATTATTATGATCCTCTTATTGCGTTATTTAATCATATGTCAGAGGAACAGTTTTTACATGAAAAGTACCGTAACATGGCATTAGTCGATAGTGATCCAAAAGGGATCCTTGATAAATTCAATACATATGAACCACCAACTGTAAAAACTTACATTACTGAAAAACAGATCTGATAGTTAAAAAAACAGACCGAGTCATTACCCTTGGTCTGTTTCCCTATTTAAAATGAGTTTTTCCTAAAATCCATTTCCTATTCTGGTCAAAAAGTAAAAGACACATTCCTAAAGGAAAGCGCCCCACGTTCTAATTCCTCTCTGGTATGCGTTATCGAAAAGCTCTTTCCAAACGGTTTTGATTTATTTAAATATGCCTGAACTTGGCTCTCTCCTTTAGCCACATCCAGACCAACTACTGGAATTTTTTTCTTTATCAAAGTACCCCATGAAAAAGAGGCAGCCAAAGAAATTCAAGGAGTTCCTTAGCAACAGTAAGCAGACATTCCAAGAGGAAGGAAAGTGGCTATC
>NZ_JBFUIO010000354.1:0-905 GCF_056401835.1 Paenisporosarcina sp. P4_D4
ATGTTGGTAAGTAAACTGTAATACCAAGTTTATGAACTCATGAACAGCAGCTAATTTTGTTCTAAAGTATATTTATCCATAAAAAACTACACCTCCAATTGATAGATGTGTCTAAAAATTGGGGTGCAGTTCATTTATTAGAGGAAAAGTGTCTGTTTTTTAATGTTATCCTAYGCCCTTTTTTATTTAAAAATCAAAGTTGTCAGGGTCTGGTCCTACTCGATGATTTTGATTTAGCTCATCAATTCGCTGCATCTCTTCTTTTGTTAGTTCGAAGTCAAATACAGTTGAGTTCTCAACAATTCGATATTCATTCGTGGATTTTGGAATGGTTACAACACCATTTTGTAAATCCCATCGTATAATAATTTGGGCAATGGTCTTGTTATACTTATTTGCAATTTCTTGTAATACTAGATTATCTAATAATTGACCTTGCATTAAAGGTGACCAAGCTTCTAACTGAATTCCATGTTCTTGACAAAAGGCTTGAATTTCTTTCTGAGTTAAACGTGGATGGTATTCTACCTGGTTGACCATCGGTTTAATTTCAGCATCGTTCATTAAGTCCTCCAGATGGTGGACTTGGAAGTTACTTACTCCAATAGCCTTTACTCTTCCTTCTTTATAAAGAGTCTCTAATGCACGCCAAGCTTCCTTATATTTACCTTCTACTGGCCAGTGAATAAGGTATAAATCTAAATACTCAAGATCAAGTTTCTTTAGGCTTGTTTCATAAGCTACTATAGTTGATTCGTAACCTAAGTCAGAATTCCAAACTTTCGATGTTATAAATAGTTCTTCTCTTGGGATACCTGCTTCATTTATCCCTTCTCGAATAGCTTGTCCAACTCCTTCTTCATTTTCATAAATAGCTGCTGTATCAATACTACGATACCCATGTT
>NZ_JBFUIO010000355.1:0-901 GCF_056401835.1 Paenisporosarcina sp. P4_D4
TTCTTAAACATCTCCGGGTTGACACTCTAAACCTCTACAAAAGTTCTGTAACGCTAATACCCCTATTAGATTAGCCAGCATCACATCAATATTAATTGTAATTTCCGTGTTATTCACTCATACCGTTAAAGCATTTTCTGACTTTTTATCAATAGCTTCTTTTAAAAGATTTTGAAGAACAGCCGCAAAGGTTGCAATTACGCTTGAAGCAAAAGTGCACATTAATCCCAGTCCTATAACACTTGCTACATCACCTTCAATAAATAAAACTACGAATATTATTCCTAATACAATTAAGGTACTGATTATGATTGCACAGTATTTTATATACCTCAAAGCGTTAACAGATACTTCCGAGAAAGCCTTGTTCCAATCTATGTAGGTTAAAAGTTAAATGCTTGATACAACGCAACAAAAAATGGAATAGACAATACATACCCACACACTAAAAAGGGATATTGCAAGTAAGCAGTCTCTGGATTCGCTTCTGCATCTCTACTGGCTATCCAAGGCAACCAAAATAGACACAAAGCAAGCACTGTAATTCCAATAAGAAAAATAACTAACTTTAAGAAAATTATTGATCCTTGTTTGCGTTTCATAAAAAAGCGGCTCACTTATTTTATTTTTGTCAATTTGACTTTACCACACGATTTATCGTTTTAAAATAAAAAAATATTGATTTCAATTACATTATTATTGTTTCCGAAGAATCCTATTAATTTTCGACAAAATAAAAAGCATTCCTCATTACATGGAAATGCTTTATAACTTTAAACTATTCATTTTATTACTCTGAACCTTTAAGAACCCCACCTGAACTTAATTCTTTTTGTTATTCCAGTAATTATCGACTTTATTTCAAATTTCAATGACTCAGTCTTAAGATATTCTTTAATGG
>NZ_JBFUIO010000356.1:0-900 GCF_056401835.1 Paenisporosarcina sp. P4_D4
TTCCCTGAACATTGAAAAAATAAATAACCCAACTGCAAAAGCGGCTCTTCAGAGAAATATTGATAAAGCTATTGCCAAATGGGAAGAGAAGAACAAAGAAGAAGATAAAGAAGAAATTCCAACTACAGAAACAACACCATCTGACGAGGCAACTGAACCTGCCCAAACTGATGAAGACACTGTGGAGAATGATAAAGAAAAAACTGAAACTGAAAAAGATTCAGAAGTAGTAAAAGCTGAGAAAAAAGCTGCTAAAGAAGTGAAAAAAGCTGAAAAAGCAGTAGAAAAGCAAGAACGTAAAGATGCTCAACATGCAAAACAACAAGAACGCAAAAATACACATCACGCTAAAAAAGAAGAGCATAAAGCATCGCATCATGCAAAAAAAGAGCATCGTCATGAAGTTGAAAAACATAATGAAGATCACAAAAACAAATAACACTTGGGTTAATTGTTAAGAAAATGAAATACAATGCATCTTTTCATTTTATCAAGAACCCGTTACAATCGATAGGACTTAACTATTGTGCGGAAATGGGGTGAGCTTGTGATACTAGCAACGATTCAAGGACTTTTTCCTAAGAAACAATCAAAAAACGATCTTGAATTGCTAGTAATTCAAGCAAAAGAAGGGAATGAAGAAGTTCTTAATGAACTTCTTTCTTCCTACACTCCTTTTATGAAAAAAACTGCTTCGTTTATATGTAAACGTTATATTGGGGAACAAGATGACGAGTACAGTATTGCAATGTACGCATTCCATGAAGCGATCGTTCATTTTGAACATGATAAAAATGCATCATTCTTAACGTTTGCTCATTTGCTGATTCGGCGTAAACTGATTGACTTTATTCGAAAAGAAGCAAGAAGAAAAGAAATTAGTCTAGGTCAAATGTGTTC
>NZ_JBFUIO010000357.1:0-896 GCF_056401835.1 Paenisporosarcina sp. P4_D4
TCTTTCAAGATGGCTGATGCAAGTGGGTGTTGAGAAAACTTTTCGATGGATGCTGAAAGCTGCAGAATTTCCGGAATGTTCATTTCTGATAGGGAAACAACAGACGTTACTTCAGGTGTTCCTTTTGTCAGAGTTCCAGTTTTATCGAATGCAACAACCTTCAAGCGACCAGCTTCTTCTAAATGGATACCGCCTTTAATTAACACACCATTTCTTGCGGCGTTTCCAATGGCAGTTACAATGGCAACTGGAGTTGATACTACTAAAGCACACGGGCATCCAACCACCAAGACTGCCAAACCACGATAAATCCACTCACTCCAATCTCCACCGAGGAATAGGGGAGGGAACACAGCAACTAATAATGAAATCAACATAATGGCTGGTGTGTAATATTTAGCAAACTTATCAACAAATTGTTGAGAGGGCGCTTTTTCAGCCTGAGCTTCTTCGACCAAATGAATAATCTTGGCAATTGTAGTATCTTCTACACGTTTTGTTACACGAACTTCTAATGAACCTTCTTCATTCAACGTTCCTGCAAATACTTCGTCTCCGATCATTTTGTGAACCGGAACAGATTCTCCCGTAATAGATGCTTGATTAATGGATGATTGGCCAAGAATGACCTCTCCATCCATGGCAATTTTTTGACCCGGCTTCAGAATCATGACATCGCCAATTTGAATGTCTTCAACCGCCACGTCGAACTCGTTCTTTCCGCGTTTGATAATCGCAGTATTTGGTGCAATATCCATTAGCGTGCGAATAGATTGTCGTGCTTTATCCATCGAATAACTTTCCAATGCCTCACTTATAGCAAAGAGAAAGACGACGACAGCTCCTTCTCCCCATTCACCGATAATAGCAGCACCAATCACGGCAATGGTCATCAA
>NZ_JBFUIO010000358.1:0-895 GCF_056401835.1 Paenisporosarcina sp. P4_D4
GATCTATTTACAATCAATTCATCTTAATTGTCCAGTCTGCCATTACATATCTGTATACGTATCCTGTTTTGGTTTTGCATCCTTTGTTTCCTGTATCTATCCATCATCTTTTTTCTTTGCAAACAAAAAAACACAACCACTAGAAGTCGTGTTTTCAGGTTACTCGTTTTCAGTTGGTGTTTTTTCAAGTTGATAGGCAGCGAACTTATCAAAGATACGGTCCATCTGTTGGGATTTGAAGTCATCTGCAAATGCGCGGATAAAGACTTCGTTTGGATTGATGTCGAGGACATTGCAGTAATGAATGATCCATCCAATGCTTAGATTAGCTTTGCCGTTTTCGGCTAATGAAATCCGGGCTGCGTGTTGATCACTATTTTTTTCAATTTGCTGAAGGGTTAACTTTTTTTCTTTTCGAATCTCTTTTAGGGCTTTGCCTATTTTTTGATAAATATCGATTTCATTTTCAGTCATAGTGGAAAATCCTTTCAAAAAATCATTATGCATCTGGTGAATGTAGGTGGTATACTGGACGTAAATTTTTATTTATATATCAAAAAATCTCTACAAACTTGGTTATTGGACAGTTTGGCGACCAGCAATAATCAAGTATATCGGTAGAGAAATTCCAAGGAAAATTCATGTAATTGATGTAGTAAGTATAGCATTCGAATGGAGGATTGTGAACCTCTATTCATCCGTTATCTTTGCCACGAAGACATCAAAAATGAATGAATGTACCTTCTTTGGAGTTTCTGGTGTATGAACTAAACTYAAAGGGGGATTTTTTACATGACCAAGAAGTTTCGTGTGCAAGAAGAAGTAGGGGAACGTTTTTATCGTTTACCCAAAATCTTTTTCACCAGTGAACACTATAAAAAGATGAGTAATGATG
>NZ_JBFUIO010000359.1:0-886 GCF_056401835.1 Paenisporosarcina sp. P4_D4
AATATCAGCTTTATGTTTGGCGCTGCATCATGCAATGTTTGATAGATATCCTTAAATAACGCAACATCTTCTTTGGAAATCGTTGTAGATAAAATCGGTTCATCGATTTGTACCCACTCTACTCCTTCTTTTTGTAATTCACGTAAAATGTCAGCGTAAAGCGGTACAAATTTTTCAACAACTGCTTTAAACTCACTTTCTTTATAACCCTTTGACAGTTTTACAAATGTGATAGGTCCTAAGATTACAGGCTTTCCTTCGATATTAAGTTTCTGTTTAGCCTCTTTATAAAATTGAAGTGGACGGTTTTCAACAAGAGTAGGTACTGCTTCATTAAGCTCTGGAACAATATAGTGATAGTTTGTGTTAAACCATTTTGTCATTTCAGATGCAACCGCACCTTTATTGCCTCGTGCTATATCAAAATACGTTTCAAGTGATACTTTACCGCCGTCGTATTCAAAACGATTCGGTACTAATCCGAACATAACGGCTGTATCAAGCACATGATCATACAAGCTAAAGTCTCCAACTGGTATCAAGTCAATTCCTAAATCTTTTTGTTTCTGCAGATTGTTTAGACGAATCTCCTCAATTTGTTTTAAGAATGATTCTTTTTCTAGTTTCCCTGCCCATAACTGCTCCAGTGAATTTTTCCATTCGCGTTTTACACCAATTCTTGGATAACCTAAATTCGAACTTTTTACTCTACTCATAATATTTTTTACACTCCTTCTATTTTTATATTTTCATGCCCGTTTCTATTTGAAACTGTGGCTAATGAACCCATATTTCTAAAAACAAAAAAGCCTCTTCTTGGAAACAAGAAGAGGCTCATCATTAAATATAAGTGACAAGATCTCAACTCATCTTCCAAGCATAATCG
>NZ_JBFUIO010000360.1:0-879 GCF_056401835.1 Paenisporosarcina sp. P4_D4
AACAAGGATTGGGATTCATGAATACCCATAGATGTGCCACTTGCTAATGGGAGACCTTCAAGTTCCTCTGAGAAATTTTGTTCATATAGTGCATGGCCACATTCATGAATCGTTCCAAATACCGCTGAACGGAAATCATTATCATCATATTTTGTTGTAATGCGGACATCTCCACAGTTCAAACCAGTAGCAAAAGGATGGACCGTTTCATCCAAGCGTCCCGCTTCGAAATCATAACCTAGCTGCTTTAAAATATCCAAGCTGAATTGTTTTTGTTTATCTTTCGGGAACGTCTTGAATAAGAAATCAGTTTTTGGTTGATTTTGAGAATCTGCAATATTTTTCGCCAATGGCACGATTCGGTTTCTTAATTCGCCAAATACTTCATCCAATATGTCAGTTGTCATTCCTGGTTCATATTCATCAAGGAGCGTATTGTAAGGATTGTTATCCTTTACACCCCAATAAGTAACGAATCTTTTTGTCGTTTCTACGATTTCTTTTAAATACGGATAGAACATCTTAAAGTCCGATTTGTCCTTTGCTTCTTCCCATGCGGATTCAGATTTCGAAGTCAAAATTACAAATGCTTTGTGTTCATCAGCGGGAATTTTTTTGTTCATATCATATTCTTTTTTAACTTTTTTGTACGTTTGTTTTGTAATTGGATCCAATGATTCTAAATTATTTTCAAGTTCTTCAAGCATGCCCGCCAGGTCATCAGATGTTTGCATTGCAAATAATTCTGAAGACATTGTCCCTATCACTTCGGAACGTTGATTGACTCCTTTTTTCGGAGCACCAGTACGTAAATCCCAATACATCAGACCAATTACTTCCGTGTAGGCCTGCATTTTTTTAACATAGTCAATAAATCTC
>NZ_JBFUIO010000361.1:0-875 GCF_056401835.1 Paenisporosarcina sp. P4_D4
TTGTATTGCATGATATATGTTGTTTTAATGTGTGTTTTTCTTAATCAAATTTCGTATTTTGCTGGAATCCATCAAGAAAATAAAGTTGTTATAAGTGCCATTAACTATTTATATTATTTAAACTTTGTTTTTATTTTCATATCTTGGTGTACCTTATTCTTAATTAGAAAAATAAAATTGGATGTTATATACCTAGTTATGTTTCTTATTATAACTATAGCAATTTTATTTATATTTTTCCCACAAAACATAATATATATATCAAAAATAATTCCATATTTAATATATTCAATAACTACTTTTGCAATTATAAGAGCAAATGTAATTTCCTTTGAAGAATTAGAAAAGTATTTTATTGTAACTGCAAGGATTATGTCAGTCATAATATTGTTAGAACTTTTCTTTGTTTTAGATGCATATACCGGTAGCATATATATGATTTATTCAAATGCGATGACTTTAATAGCAGCATTTCTATTGTACAGCGGGATAGTAATAAAAAGAAAAACTGACTTTATACTCGGTTTAACTTCCTTTTTAAGTGTTTTAGTTTTTGGATCTAGGGGAGCCTTCCTCTCTCTTTTAATATTTATCTTAATTATGTTTATATTTTCAAAAAATACTCCAAGAAAGTGGATAATATCATTTGTATTTATCAATTTAACAATAATGTTTGCCATATCATACAAATCTATCATAAGTAGCATTTTGGATTTATTCAACACAATGGGGATAGATAGTAGGACCATAAGTTTGCTATACCTTGACAATATGTTTAAAACATCGGGTAGATTGAACATATACGATTATCTATTTAACATAATTGGAAACAATGTTTTTTTTGGTGTGGGTATGGGGGGAGATCGATACTATCT
>NZ_JBFUIO010000362.1:0-873 GCF_056401835.1 Paenisporosarcina sp. P4_D4
GCCTCAAAATGATGGGCTCGAGATTCTAAAACAAATCCGTCAATATGGTAGTTGTCCTGTCATTATCCTAACAGCTAGAGGTAGTGTGCCCGAAAGACTAGCAGGGCTTGGACAAGGGGCTGATGATTATATCACAAAACCATTCGATCCTGAGGAAGTTGTGGCTCGAGTTCAAGCTGTATTACGCCGTTCCTCACATTTAGAAGATAATGAAATAATTAGATTAGGCCATCTTGTAATAAATCTTACAACTTGTACAGCCTCTTTTTATGATGAATTAATTCCTTTGTCACCACGCGATTGGGGACTGCTTGCTTTCCTAGCAAAACACCCCAATCAATGCTTTACTCGTGATCAACTATTGGATTATGTTTGGGGTATGAATTATAACGGTGCAGATAGAGCTGTAGATGCTTCAATTAAAAGAATTCGTCAACACTTGTGTGATTGGTCATCAGATGAGGGCGAAATTAAGACAGTACGTGGAACGGGGTATATGATACGTGTTAACTAGCTTACAGTCTGAAAAAAGTATCCCTTTACTTCGTTTTTGGACTCGAAAATATGCGGGTGTACTAATAGCCATTCTTATCATTTTAGGGATTATCGCTGGTGTATTGCTAAAAGTAAATCAAAATCAACAAAGTTTTCAAATACTACAGGCGAGAGCTGAACAACTTAGTGATTCATATATACGCGCTATAGATATAATACAATCACAACCAAATTTTCAGCAAGATCAATTACCTGTCACACCTGCTGCACCTTCTACACCCGCAATAGCAACGGAAGTAGCGCGTCCGGTTGCTCAAGATTATATGCAAGTTTTTAATGAAGAGGGTCATAATCTTGTTAACTTTTCGAGTCTAGAAA
>NZ_JBFUIO010000363.1:0-871 GCF_056401835.1 Paenisporosarcina sp. P4_D4
ATATTATTTAAATCAGTTGATTGACTTGGCTAAATTAGAACGGAACGGACAAAGTAGATGCAGTTTTACCGACTTCGACATATCCCATCTTATTCGTTTTAAAAATGAGTTCGAAACATTAAAAAAAGAAAATATAGAATTACGAGAAGAAAACATTGGTGTTGCATTGTACGAAACGAAATTATTGCATGAAAAATTAGAACCCGAACCAAACAGTAATGTCGATAGACACTTTAAACACATTATCAAAATATTGGAGGGAGAATGAAAATGGCTAAATATCGTAAAAAACCAGTAGTAATTAAAGCTATAACTTTTGAGGAATTTGTAGAACACGGAAAGAATAACGGTGCAAACATTGTTAGAGGTATGCCGTGGTCATTTAATTACAATGGTCACGCAGTAACGCATGAGAGCGATGAACGTTTTCTAATACAAACATTAGAAGGTGTTCATAATTTCACTCCACAAGATATGCTTATCACAGGAGTTAATGGTGAGATTTATCCATGTAATAAAGACTTTTTGAAAAGACTTACGAGATAATTTAAGTCGCAGTTCAACCAAACTACAAGATAAAAAATCTATTTTAAAGGGGACTAGAAAGATGTCAATCTATCGTGAACAAGACCTTAAAGATATGACCGCTCATGAAATAATTAATCACTTGTTTTATCTCGGCGAAATTTCAGAAAGACAGGCGAGTTATGAAATGGATGAGTTTTACCAAGAAGTTTCTAGCACAAGATCAGAGCTAATGAACAGAATAAGATAAGATAAAAATTTATTTTAAAGGGAGAGAAGATATGTCAACACTAAACCAAGCAATTCAAATAGCTGCTAAAGCCCATAAGGGTCAAATGGATAAGGC
>NZ_JBFUIO010000364.1:0-870 GCF_056401835.1 Paenisporosarcina sp. P4_D4
GGATAGTTCCATCGGTTGCTCTTTCGTTACACCGAGTGAAAATCCGTCATGGAGCTGACTGGAGCCGCCGTAGCGGGCGTAAAACCGAATATATTCGCCGGCTTTTGCTTCCATGTCTTCTTTAAACCATTGCATTGCTTCATGTGAAATCACGATTTTCATGCAACACCAACCTTTCGTGGTCTAATCGTATTGTATTATATCCACTTCACTTTTGGCTCGGTTCCCGCTTTGATCCGGGTGATATTAGCACGATGACGGTAAAKAATGAATGCAGTAAGTAAAACAATCACTACCAACAATGGAATATCGGTTTCAAAGAAAATGTTATAGATTACCGTATATAGCAAAGCAATTACTCCTAGAACCATCGAAGTTAAAGAGACCATTTTTGATATCTTCAGTACGATAAAGAAAGAAACCAGCATTAAAACGAAAATCGGCCAGTGGTACCCTAACAGAATCCCGCCTGAAGTAGCTACGGCTTTGCCTCCTTTGAAATTAGCAAAGATTGGATACATATGACCAACTACTGCAATTACGCCTAGAAATAACGGGTGAAGGCCTGTATCTACGAAGAAAGGAATTAGCGGTAGGCAAGTAGCTGCCGTTCCTTTTAAAATGTCCAAAATTGACACAATTAAACCTGCTTTCAGACCTAAAGTCCGAAAAGTATTCGTTCCACCCAAATTCCCACTTCCGTGTTGACGGATATCCGTCTTGTAAAAAAGTTTCCCGATCCATAATGCGGATGGTATAGATCCTAGCAAGTAAGCTAGTAAAATAGCGATAACAGTATTCATATAGTGCTCCTTTAATAATTAGTACGAACTCTTAATATCTACAAATAGTTTATCATGTGTCACAACC
>NZ_JBFUIO010000365.1:0-858 GCF_056401835.1 Paenisporosarcina sp. P4_D4
GTGAAGAGGTTGGATAGACAAAGAACTTTTTTCTATGGGTTTATAGTTGGTTTTATATTAATGATTTTTCCTATACCCTCCTATTTCTTTTGGAGAGACGTCATGGAACATGTTGAATTGATTTTTCGATATTTTGGATTTTTAATGTTAGTAGTATGTGGAATTCCATTAATTATTGATGTGATTCGAAACTTTACTATTAAATAAATCCCTGTGGAGTTCTTATTGAACTAACGGGGCAGGTTACTTCAATAAGAAGGAGTAACCTATTCACATCTCGAGTTAATTAAATGGATAAAAAAGAAAGAGGGGTAACGACACTTCAACTTTTATTTTAGAAAATGATAAGGAATTATTTGAGGTAATTCTTTCCCCTTTTTATAATGAATTTACTTTGATTGTTAGGGATCGTTGGACACAAGAGGTATTGTCATACATTTCATTACTATCAGTTAAAAAAATTGAGATTATAGACGACAAAGAGCCTCTTTCAAAAATTCGTATATTTCACGGTGAATCTGATAGATTCGAAAATATTATAGAATTAACTATAAAACCTAACTTTAAAATGTCTTTTAAAGAACAATACCGATAATCTAGTTCAACTAACGGGTGCTTAAGTTGAAGAACCTCATGCTGCTTAGGCAGCTTTTTTCTTTTTGAACAAACGGGGCAGGTTAGTTGAAGATGATTGTTACAATAAAATAAAAATGAAGCAAGGTGATATTATGTTTATAACGTTTTTTAGTTATTTTGTTATTTTTTTTATTATTGCAAGATTTGTTAGCCTAATCGGTAACATTAGCTGGATGCCAATGATAAAAACAACTACAAAACACGATGCAATATTAGCAATAA
>NZ_JBFUIO010000366.1:0-853 GCF_056401835.1 Paenisporosarcina sp. P4_D4
TGGATTGACAGCTAGGAGATACCGATGGTGTTATGAAGGCGCTAGGAGATACCGATGGTGTTATGAAGGCTTTGGAATCAAGGGAGTATGAAAGTCTAAATAAAGATGAGACGGAGTTGTTGCATCAACTCTGGATGAAACATGGGGCTTATGAAAAATATCTGGCAAAAGATGAGGATGCGGTCAGTCAACTCACGGAGCACATGACGAAGCAAAATCAACCAGATCAATTGGATCGTTTGGAAGAAATTTTGAAGGTCGGCAATCCACATGTTGAGTTTGCAAAAGGTGTGCTTGCAAAGGAGTGGGACCAAGTCCTGGCTAATAAAGATTTAGTCGAGTTGACAGATGAACGAAAAACCCACATTGTGACTGCCTATCTTCAGACAGGGGACATTAAAGGAGCAAAGTCATTTGTTGCTGAAAAAGCACCTAAGAACGATGGATTGATGAATCTGGTATTGATGGCCGAGAAAACCCAAGTAGAGATGGCAGCCTTAGAAGAAGAAAAAGCACTACTTCAAAAAACAATTGATGAGAGTCAAGATTTGAATAAAGTCTCAGAAGCCATGCTAAAAATGGATGTAGTTAAAAGTAATTTGGATGAATTAAAAAAGAGTAATGGACTGTGAGGTGTATAGAGATTGCAAACAAAACGTATTGGGAAACTAGGACGTATTTTATTGCCCAAAGATATTTTAGATCGATTTCAATTAAAAGATGGCGATATGATTGATATTTCCTATAATGATACACAAATAATAATTGAGCCACATCGCCAATCCTATGTGTGTGCGATTACAGGTAAGATTTCAACTGAAGCCGTTAAAATTGGCGAGGCATGGATTAGTAA
>NZ_JBFUIO010000367.1:0-851 GCF_056401835.1 Paenisporosarcina sp. P4_D4
TATCTATATAGAAGGAAACAGGAGAAAGAATCTCCTATTACTTAATGTAACTTTGTGGTTCCATTCTAAAAGGATTGGTTTAATTATCTTTTCTTATTAAACTAACGGGTGCTTTAGTTAAAGGTCATCGGGCTGTTTAAACAGCCCTTTTTCTTATTGAACTAACGGGGCAGGTTAGTTCAATAAGAATTTTTCATTTATTGGAACTATTTGGGTTAAATAACGTAATAATTATAAAGGATTAAATTAAATTAAGGAGGATAACCCTTGAACAAATTCGGTGTTATCTCATTGCTAATGTTTATTAGTAGTATTATTGCTTTTTATATTTTGAGAGGACCTAATGCTGATATATATGTTGGTATAAAAATTTTTAGTGTTCTATCAATTATTGGGATTGTGTTTGCATTTATGTCAGGAAACAAGTTGTGGTTTTTTATCGGGGGGATTCTAAATATTTGTATGCTGGTGTTCACTTTTTTTCTATTACTCGCAATGGGTATAGGTGAGCCTTAAACTATCGGAATAAAATTAAAAGATGAAATGGTTGATATATTATTTACTTATACAGCTAATTTCTTATTGAACTAATGGGGCAGGTTAGTTTAATAAGAAATGTGAAGTAGCACCCATTTTTAGTGGTAAAATTAGGAATAAAGAACAGGAACGGAGATGTAATTTTGGAAAGAATCTTCTTATTCGTATTACTCTTGATAAATTTATTTTACGTAGTGAGTTTCCTTATCAGTTTTGAATTTTTTACATTTAGTATTCTATGGATTATCTTTTTTATCGTCAGTTTATTCATTTCAATTTTTTATTTGTTACTTTCAAAAAGGAAATCCAGCTAT
>NZ_JBFUIO010000368.1:0-844 GCF_056401835.1 Paenisporosarcina sp. P4_D4
CTTCTCCTGTCTCCGAAAAATCACACGCATTCTGGCCAAGAGTTCTTCAATAGAAAAAGGCTTTGAAACGTAATCATCTGCACCCACATCTAAACCCATGACTCGGTCCATAACGCTATCTCTGGCAGTTAACATAATGACCGGTGTATCTTTTACCACTCTTAACCTACGGCATATTTCAATTCCATTTAAATGTGGAAGCATTAGGTCGAGTAAAATTAAATCAAACTCTTGATTCATCGCTGCGTCCAGGCCTTCTCTTCCATCATCGACAACTTTGACATCAAAACCTTCATGTTTGAGTTCTAACTCTAAAAATTCAGAGATACTATCTTCGTCTTCAATTAACAATATTTTCTTCAATATGAACCCTCCAAGAAATCAGGTTATGTCTATGTAATCGAACAACAGTGAGCCTTACAATTTTGTTAGACATCAATCTATTTTCACTTAACACTTAACTTCGCCATTTGGAGGCTTAGATAACCAATTAACTTGCAAATGGTCGTGGTCTCATCTGCCCATTTATTCCTAAAAGACCATAAACATCATCTTTTTTATATGCTAATTTAAGTGGTTCATCGCAACTAACCTGTTTCGTGCTCCTTTGTAAAAATCCTTTTGTTTAATCACAACGACCCTCTTTTTTCTAAATCGTACCTGAATAAATTAAAATCACTAATAACAATTGGCAAGAAAAAAGGAATAGATGAAATAAACTCATCTACTCCTTTGAACTATTTACTGATTTATTTTTGATGCTAGTCATTCTCGACTTCATCATCATTATCTTCTTCGTCAGCAACTTTAATGATTTTGCCTGAAGACGCATCTACTTTGACAC
>NZ_JBFUIO010000369.1:0-836 GCF_056401835.1 Paenisporosarcina sp. P4_D4
GCCCAAACGGGCCATGTGCTTTCATCTTGAATATCTCTCATTTTACTCTCCCTCAAGATTTTATTTTTTTCAGTTTCAGAAAAATCTTTGTACCTACAAACCTGCCTCGTTAAAAGAAAAAGCTGCCTAATTGACAGCTCCGATCTTAAGCTAAAGCACCCGTTAGTTGAATAAGGTTCTAAATATTTCAATGTCAGTTATTTCTCTATGATGAGGGTCAATTGCTTCCTTAGAGAAAGCACATTTATTTGATGATTCCCTTTTGAGTAATGGGGAGAAGCATCTATATCCGAACTCTCAACTCTTTCCCAACCATTCGCTTTGATAACTAATTTATACCCAAATGGGATTCCATTTTCTTCGGATGCGCTGGACCAATCATAAATTACCGCGTGTTCATTTTCTTTAACTAGTTCAGCTTTTTTAGGAACAGGAAAGTCGAATAAATCTTCCGATGGTTCGTAGAGAGAAACTGTTATGAAATAATAGATTGCTCCACCGATTAAAAGTGTAGTTAAAGCAAGTGTCCAACCAACTGTTTTCTTCAAGTTACGTACCCTTCCTCTCCTATCTTCTTTCCTCTATTTACATATTCTCCACAATCTTCAAGTAACCTTCTTCAACTAACCTGCCCCGTTAGTTGAAGAAGATCCTTTTCTTCTATTGCACATTTTGCTCGAACTGCGAAGAAACTTATTGTGTTCAAATGAAATTATCGATATGAAACTTTTATAACTCTCTTTCGTAAATACATATATATCAACTTCTATGGAGGTGCCCACATGAGAGATATTTTTAAAGGGATTCTAGCAGTGATCTTAGCCTTAGCTTTATGG
>NZ_JBFUIO010000370.1:0-833 GCF_056401835.1 Paenisporosarcina sp. P4_D4
ATTTAAAATTGGCTAAAGAAATTAAGGCTGGTCAGACAGTTGATACCGAAATGTTGAAGACATACGAAAGTTCTCTTAAAAATAGTCTAACTATAGTTGCAATTTCGGTAGAGTGTTCAATATGTAAGGAACTTATTAATAGTTTTCCACAGTCAATTAACAGTTTTAGTAATTTAATATTATTGAGTAATGGAAAAATTCCGGACATTCAGAGAAACATATTAATAAACCAGAATATTAGTTTTGTTGAATCCGAAAAAGTTTTTAAAATCCTTGGTGTTCGATCTGTACCAAAAGTTATCAAAATAGAAGATAATATTATTTTAAGTGTTAATAACATAACTAATGTTGACGAGTTATCTTTGATTTAAAACTATTATAGTTCTACATTTTAACTCAGTTGGAATAAACGAAGATTAAATTAAAAGGAGCCAGAAAATCGTTACAAAATCGATTCTTTGGCTTTAGATATTCGATTAACCTCCCCATCATGCCTTTTCCAACTCCTTGGTCGTACTCTTTGACAGTATTTGTGACTTATGTTCACTTCTACGATCATTGTAGGGTCCACTCATTAATTCTTTTACCATATATCCTGAAAATATAGTTCAATCATTGGGATGGAAATTTGACGAGGTTACTTTCTCCATATACTTTTCCTTGTTTATCAATAGTTGTTGCTAGTTCTTCTTTTGTTCTAGAAGCCTGTTGTTCTATCGTGGTAGGTTCAGGATGATGACATGGAAACCGAATAATCGCAATCATTCTACATCCCCTAGTCCAATGCGTGAATTTGCTCGGTCACATAAACTAAGGGAGGCAAAGCTAGATTG
>NZ_JBFUIO010000371.1:0-831 GCF_056401835.1 Paenisporosarcina sp. P4_D4
TTTATATACTCAAAGCATAGCATAAGCTTAACATTAAAAATCCCTTAGTTGGATATATTTAGAATATTTTTCGAACTAACCTGGCCCGTTAGTTAAATAAGGTAATTTAATAATTGTAAAGATATTCAATAATATCAAAAAAGTCATAGGAATTATTATCCGATTTTTCTATGTCCATTCCGATAAAATCAACCTCAATTCGTTAGAAAAGAACCATTTAATTGGTCCAATCGATCTGCTTAAACGCTATATGGACAGTCGCACAGAAAATGCCCCGGCCATCTTCGTCACAGTAAGACATCCCCATAAAATGAATGTCGCTTCAAATGAGAAACATCATCAAGAAGATTTCGAATCGTGCTGGAATCAATAATGAGATTCATCCACATCAACTTAGACACAGCTATGCTACTCATTTGTTGAATATGGAGCACCCATTGAAGTCATTCAAAGTCTTCTCAGACACGAGAAGAGCGAAACTAACCTGATTTACGCTCAACTAAGCGGAAGACTAATGAAAGAGTATTAGAAGTACTTTTAAATGTAAAAAGGGCAACGTCTTAATTGACATTGCCCTAATTGACTAAAGCACCCTTTATTTGAAGAAGGAATATTAGCATGCTCTAGTTTCATAGGTTAATTTTAGCAATAGTAATAAAATATTGAACGATTTAACTTCTTAAAACAGCTTTAATCGAATATTTAAATATCGAATTACATTGGGGAGTGAAACATGGGGGCTATTAATGGAAAAGATTATATTTACCGATTGAACCAGCTTAACAATGAGATTTGGTACGACGGTGAAAAAATTGAGGGGTTGCTCTCGGA
>NZ_JBFUIO010000372.1:0-826 GCF_056401835.1 Paenisporosarcina sp. P4_D4
CCCAAACAAATTGAACAAAGGGTTTCAAGTTATAGATTAAAGGTAGAACAAGAAAAGGAAATGAGAAAGAAAAAAGCGCAACAAAAAGCTGTGGAACTTGAAAAGCAAAGAGAGTTAAAACAAATGGAAGCTAAGCAAAAGGCTATTCTGTTGGAGAAACAAAAAGAGTTAAGACAACAACAAGAAAAGAAGGAAGTGCTTGAGCTTCTTTCAAAAGTAGTTGATGTTAATGGAATGGATTATACAAATTATGAATTTCATGCTGTACAGTCAAACAAACAATTCTTCCAAGGTCTCGTGACTAAAGTATTTGAAAAGGATGAACAAGGCTTAACATTTATCTCGTGTGAATTTGATAAATCATCTAAAACAGAAATTAAGGGGTATTTGATTGTAACAAACAAAAGAGTGTGGTTTGTTAACAAAAACCTTGATTTCCAACAGAAGTTCCGTTTTCAAACAATAAAAAATGTACAGTGGTCCAGAGATGGCTTATTAGAAAAAGAACTCATTATTCAGTATGGAGTAAAAAAATTAGAATTTGATGAGATCTTTGATAGTAAACAAATGCTCAGAGTTGGGAATGTTATAGTTCAGAAACTAAGTTAAGTAAGATAACCAACCATCTAAGTGCCTAAAAACCTAGGTTAGATCATTTTTTAATAGCAATATTCAAGACATTCCGGTAAAGCCACAACCTATTGTAATTAATAATTTCACTTTTAAAACTTACAACATACAATCCACCTCAGAGAGCGTCTCTAGACGGTCTATATTTAACGAATTATATTATAATTTATTAATGCGGCCCCTTACTCTTTAGAGT
>NZ_JBFUIO010000373.1:0-819 GCF_056401835.1 Paenisporosarcina sp. P4_D4
GCATAAGGTTGACCGTACCATGTTGGAGGGCATGGTGCATATGGATTAAAATACCATAGAGCATATTTCCCTGGATGGTCTCTCCAATAATCTAAATTCTTTTTTGCTAATCTTTTTTCAACAGATCTCGCTCTTTCATAAAATAAATTACCTTTTTGAACCGCTTCAAAAGAATAATTTCCTCCTTGTACTTGAAAAATGACATCTGAAATTGTTCTTAAATCTCTAAAGTCTAAACAATCGGCTTTAAGACGATTAACAATTACATTTCCAACATATAACATTCCTTGCTGTCCTTCACCTTCGGCTTCTGCCCTCATCATCCTTGCCATTAAGTCAATGTCTGAACTTTTGTATTTTACTCTTGGCATTTATTCACCCCAACAATATAGTATGAAAAAAAGCCTACATTGTGTCATTGTAAACTTAGTTTTAATGCTTACAGTTTCTAAGTATTATGAAAACTTAGACAAACCTTTTTTCACAACGTATGTCAAATAGCCATTCAGCTTGGCGGATTTTCCCATCATAAATACGATGAAATTCGATATATTCAATTCTTCTGGCAATGCCGGTTTAGTTTTCCTCTTTAATGCAGGAAGGAGGCAAAAAAGGGTATGTTCAGAAATCACTTTGAACATACCCTTTTTGATAATTTGTCATTTTATTTGATGAATATCGCTTTATGCAAATCTATTCTTCCAGCAGTTTAATTTCTACCAGTAACCTTTTTAGCATGACTGCTGTCTCTGCCCTTGTTGCAGATTCTTTTGGTTGCAATTCATTTGCCTTGTTTCCTTGAATTACGCCAAGTTGTAT
>NZ_JBFUIO010000374.1:0-813 GCF_056401835.1 Paenisporosarcina sp. P4_D4
AATTAGTGCCTGTGAACCTTCACCAATGTTTAGCATTGCATCAAAAGGTTTTGTAGCATCGTTCCATGAAGCCTGTTTGATTTGATGTGTACCAGTCGTTCTTGGAAGATTTCCAGATACTGAACTTGCAGAAACAGGATCATCATATAAAGCCCAATAAGTAGCGTCTGCCTGACCAAAATAAATAGCAGTTGGGGCATAACCGTTCTTAGGAATCAATTCCAATCTCATTTTTATATCTTTAAATTTAGAATAGTTTGGATCTGATTTATCAAATTCACCCGTATATCGCACTTTCCCAGTATAAAGAATTTCATTAGTGTTCTGTAAGTCATTCTGAACGGTTTGGAATTGTACGATTGAACTCTTTGTTAGGAAAGTGGTTTTGGCTGTTGCTAATATTTTTTCCGCAATCAGTCTGTGACCTTCCACTGTTGGATGGGAAACATCACTGATAAATCCACTATCAATTAGTGTTTGAACGTTATCCACTTTATCAATAATTTTAATATAAGGTGAATTGCATTGTGTAGCAAAATTCTTTAGTTGTGTTTCTGTTATTAATCTCGATTTATCCCAAACTAAGTCCACTACGTAAAGGATCGGCTTATACTTGTTATAAGCTTCTACACACTTAGCTAACCTTTCATTCACGATAGTGTCAGCACTGTAATTATGACCCAAACAGAAAAACACAACTTTTGCATCAAACAATTTATCAATTAAACTGTCACTTAAATCCTCAATTCTAGCTCCACTTCTTGAGTAGTTATTGACCACAAAGTTATTTGTATCGTCCATGAAATACAACCC
>NZ_JBFUIO010000375.1:0-810 GCF_056401835.1 Paenisporosarcina sp. P4_D4
GATTTATTGTTTTTATAATGTGACTTCACATGTGAATACTTAGTTGAATCCTCGAAAGGTCCTTCAAAATCAAGCAGTTTTGCTTCCGCTATTTCATACGGCATAAACGAAAAACTGTTGTTGCTTTCTTTCAGTTCATGCATTTCATCTTTTTTTCGTTGTTGCAGTGCTTTGCCAATCCATTGATTTAAACGGAAATTCGTCACACGCATTTCCTGCTCAAAATCAAAACTTAACATGGCAAGTGTTTCTTTCAAGGCAAAATCAAGTGCTTCTGCTGATGATTTGTTCGAAAAAACAGACGGGTTATACGATTCTTTAAAGAAGTCAGGGTATCTGTAATAGACTCTTTGCAATACATAGTAAAGCAATTCGTCCAGTTCCTGATAGGAATTTTTCGTGATTACTCCTGCAGCTGAACTCGTAAAACGTTGACGGATCTTTTGTTCCAACAGACGTAGTTCCTGCAACCGTTCTTCTTTTCTGGATAGATTGACTTCAGTTTGTTCAATCAAGGAAGCCAATCGGGCAACTGTTTTCTCTGTTTCTTCAGCGAGTGCTTGAACAGCCATCGCTTTTAAATCTTCGGATAAAAATTGTTGGAAAGATTGTTCGAAAACTTCCATTCCTGAATTCAATTGAACCGACTCTTCTTTTTCTTTTAGCGCTTGAAGGCTCGAAACTCCATATACTCGTGGGAAGCGTATACCAAATCGTTGCAATTCATTCGTCACATAATTTTTGACATCATTTGCTTCCTCTTCGTTTGCAGCCAAGTCAATGGCGTTTACGATAAAGAACATTTTATCC
>NZ_JBFUIO010000376.1:0-803 GCF_056401835.1 Paenisporosarcina sp. P4_D4
TGATTTCATCCGTCCGGAAGAAATACGAAATTGAAGAAAAAGCGATCGCTGAATGGAACAAGTTGCCGATGGAGCAAAAGATGAAAAAAGTGGGCTTTTTCCGTAAGGAAGAAGATATGTTGAAGAGAGACAACTTTATTAGGGAGTTTGTTAAAGACTACTTTGAAATTGGATACAAAAAATAGAATGGGGATTGAACATGTCAAAGTTAAAAGATAGAACTGCCAGCAAAGTATATATATCATATTCATGGAGTTCAGGTGAACATATAGATCGTGTTGTGAATTTAGCTAATTTCTTAAGGAGAGACGGGATAGATGTCGTCTTTGATAGATGGGAAGTAAAAGAAGGACAAAACTTTACTGAATTCATGAATCGGTGTGTGGATGATGTTTCGATTAACAAGGTATTAGTTATATGTGATAAGGAATACGCTCGAAAAGCCAATGCCCTCAATTTAAAGGGAGGCGTTGGCTATGAAACAAGTATTATTTCGAGTTCTATTCTTAATAATGCTCAAAAGGGTAGATTCATCCCAATAGTCTTCGAAAAAAGCACGATGGGTGAAGCTTTTTTGCCTACATATTTTGGAATGACAAAATACATAGATATGACTCCCGAAAACTTTGTAAACGGGTATAACCTACTACTTGAAAACTTATATAGAAATGAGGATTCAGAAAGAATGTTTTACCATGTTATTATTCAATTTAAAGAAAAATTAATGCTCAATAATTTAAAGAGATTTGAGTATGATCACGAGTCAGAAGAAGAAATAATTAATGACATCCTTGTTCCATATG
>NZ_JBFUIO010000377.1:0-802 GCF_056401835.1 Paenisporosarcina sp. P4_D4
ATGTATCCATCTTCGCTAATTCCATAGCCGTCATCAAATTCCACTACATCGCCTTCATAAATCTCAACACCATTTTTATCCTTCAGTCCTGTGTATTGCATTGGCACTATTTTTGTATTATTCAGGATTGTGCTTAATTGTGTTGTTTGCCAGAAACCGTTTTTACCTAAGAATGCTTTTTCGTACCAATTGTTATGATCTGGATAGATCATTTCATTTCGTTCTTTACTCCATGCACGAAACTTGATTTCTCGACTCATTGCTTCCCTCCTTATAAAACCTCTATTTTACAAGTTCAAATTCCCTCAAATAAGTTCTACTTAAATGATGACATTTCAGTATTTGCCTCTTATCAAACTCGCTTTGTGGTGTTCTTACTAATACGTCATGTTCTTTTACCAGCTTCATTAGTCGAGTGAATTCAGCTTTCTTTTTAAATCCTTTGCTTTTTAACTTAATGTTCACTTTAGCTTTTTGTATCATATTCACTAGCTGCTTGTCATCATTGACAACAACAATATTACTTGTGTTATTTTTGATTGCAAAGCTGATCGCTTTTGTGATTGCAATTATTTCATGTGTACATCTCTTCCAGTCAAATGTGGGAATGTTATAGTAAATATCTACGCTACCTTTGACTACCCCAACCCCCATTCGATTCATTTCCTTATGTTGGCTTCCATCACAGTAGAACGTTTCCATATGGCATCGTTTTCCTCCTCTACTATATATTTTATATTATAGTTTATTAATTAAATATATGTCAACAATTATAATTTATTCTTTTGTTTCTAAATAAATG
>NZ_JBFUIO010000378.1:0-801 GCF_056401835.1 Paenisporosarcina sp. P4_D4
ACTCATTAGTTGTAACCTATGCATATGTTATGGGTGGAATTGTATATATACTGTTTAAAGCGATTCAGAAACGGTAGTTCATATTAGTTTGTAGTTCTTCAACTAACGGGGCAGGTTAGTTGAACAAGAAATAAAAACTTTGGTTTATAATAATGAAAATTGGATGTGTAAAAGTGAAGAGACCTATAGGCGTTTCATTGATAAGTTATTTTTATATCTTTGGTGCAATTGTTTTATTATTTTCAGCTATTTTTTATAGTGCTGATGCTAATCCTATTGGTATAGCTGAAAGGTTTGGACTGCCGAATGTACCTGAACGATTGATGTTAGTAATTGTAGCTTTATTCTCATTGGGAATGGTCTATGGTTATATAAGATTGAAAAAATGGGGTTTTTGGACAATGATAATCTATTCGGTTCTTTTTGGAATAGTCAGTTCTCTACTTATAACTAATCAATCACATCAGCCATATTTAGGGAACTTAATTTGGTCAATTATCGTATTAGCTTATACAATTTATGTAAAAAAAGAATTTTTCAAAACAAACTTCCAACATTAGATAAAAACATATTACTCCTTCTTGCACTAAAGGGTGCTTTAGTTGAAGAACAGTGAGCTGCTAAGTCAGCTCTTTTTTCTTATTGAACTAACGAGGCAGGTTAGTTGAACAAGCTCGTTCGACGAAAAGGACATTCCTGGTATTACAGAGGATGCCCTTTTTACTAAACTATAGGGTATTTTGCTAGAATTCAAAGTCTAGAATCATTTTACTGGTTTGACCTGCAAACTTATAATTATAG
>NZ_JBFUIO010000379.1:0-800 GCF_056401835.1 Paenisporosarcina sp. P4_D4
CCACAAAGGTTTAATTGATAAGACCAACGATGAATATCAAACTTATATTAGTAAATATCCAAATGCGGCTGATAAAGTTCGGTTACTTTCTCCTAAAAAATATAAAAATGAGATGTTCGCTGCACTTGTAGAAATGACTACATTAGATTTAATTTCCTTTACAGAAAACTATGACTACAAAGGTGAAATCATATTTACTTATGACAATGGAGAATCTAATCGCTACAAATTAACGCAAACAGAAGAATTATCATTAATCAATATGGATTTAGCGAAAGAAGAGCTAGTAAATATTTATAGTTTCAAGAGTGCAAATGGAAGTATCAGATATGATTTACCTCCAGACAAAGCTAGTAAAATGCATGATGACAGAGCATACAGTATTGCAATGTTGGCTTGGTATTTGCAACAGATGAGAAGAAGAAATATTACAAGCAGAAAACGACAAGATGTAGATGTGGCATCTCTATTTATGTTTAAGAAACCATCCCCATATTAATAAATTATAAGACAAGAAAGGAGGAAAACAATGACGAATGAAAAGAAAGACGCAGCCACTTCACTTTCACAACAATCAGAGGCAGAGGCAAAGTTGATTAAACAGCAAGAACAGTTCGCTGCAATTAGAAACATGACACTAAGACATCTTAACAGGTCATTGCAATCAACGCCTTCATCCTTATCACGATTTGACACCAAGCAGGTTTCCACATGGATGCAAAATCCTCAGCAATATGAGAAGCAATTACGTCAATTATCTAATTATCTATATAACGTAAATGGTCAATATAGAGCAGTAG
>NZ_JBFUIO010000380.1:0-794 GCF_056401835.1 Paenisporosarcina sp. P4_D4
GTCGATTGGTTGGAAGAAAAAGATGGTATTGAGACATTAGTCATCATGCCACGTCTCGTAACAGATATTTTAAATGAAAAATTATTCACAAATAAATTGCCTGTTGTTTTCTCTTCAGCCACTTTATCGGTTAATAAAGACTTCACCTATATTTCAGATGCTTTAGGTATCGATCAGTACCATTCGTTTAGTGTTCCATCTCCATTTGATTACGACCAAGTAATGCAGATATTTGGTCATTCTGTCGATAGTGAAACGAAAGCAAAGAAAGCACGAGAACTACTCTTGCAATCTAAAGAGCCCACCTTGTTATTGTTCAAGTCGAAGAGTGATATGGTGAATTTTGAAAATTCCCTTTCAGTTGAAGAAAGAATGGGTATGGTTTTTGAAGGAGAACGTGAATTATCATCCATTGTGCGTGATTTCCAAGCTGGGCATATCGCTACATTATGTTCATACCATTTATGGGAAGGGCTTGATTTGCCTGCAGAAGCTTTAACACGCGTGATTATATTTGATTTACCTTTCCCTCCGCATGATCCTTTGTTCGATGCGAAACGAAAATTTTCTAATGATCCTTTTGCAGAAGTCGAATTGCCGTTTATGTTGTTACGCCTTCAACAAGGAATTGGCCGTTTGATACGGACATCTGCCGATCATGGATCCATCCACTTGTTACTGAATGATGATGAAAAGCAATTGAGTACAGATTTTACACATATACTCCCAGTAGAAATATCATGGGTATAAAGTAAAGCCCATCCTGATAAATAGGCTCAGACTGAAGACAAACT
>NZ_JBFUIO010000381.1:0-790 GCF_056401835.1 Paenisporosarcina sp. P4_D4
TTTTAAAGGTGGTATTTCCTTATGATAAGACTATATTCTTGTTCAACTAATCTGCCCTGTTTTCATTAGCATAAATAAAAAAAGCCCGGGAATTATAAGGTAAATAAAAAAGAGGTGAAATAATGAAAATAATATTACTAACTTTGGCTGTTCTTTCTAGCGTTCTCTTTCAATCAACACCACTCTCTGAAGCATCAAAATCTGATATAACAAATCCAAAGTTAGAGTACCTGGATAATCAAAGTAAATCTTTTATTAGTGAAGATGAATTTTATAACGAGGTAGATAAAAAAATCTATCAAGAATATAAGAACGCTGCATTTAGTATACGCCAAAAAATTTCTTTTAAAGATGTTCCAGATGCAGAATTCACTTTCAACCAAAAGACTAATAATTGGATTAGTAAAAAAATGAATCTTAAACATCAGACTCATGTTCATCCCAATCGACAAGTATATTTTATGGCATCTTTTCACCAAAATGAAAAAGAAGAATGGCATAAATATGTAGTGATTGACGCTGAAACCAAAAAGGTACTTCTTGGTGGAAATCATTATCATTTGTACGAAAATCCTTACAATTAAACAAACTAAACCACCATCGAACTTGGTGGTTTTTATATTGATTTTCTTAATCAACATTTACTATCTCATATTGAACTAACCTGCCCCGTTGAATAAGAAAATTGGCGTTACTCCTTATTGAAGTAAAGCACCCGTTTGTTGAATAAGGAACTGCTCGAAACATTATTCACTGTGGACTCAATTCAGGTCCCCAAGGAGCTGGTGTA
>NZ_JBFUIO010000382.1:0-787 GCF_056401835.1 Paenisporosarcina sp. P4_D4
TTCCTGAAGTGACCTCTAAAACTGCTGTAGATATATGCTATAGCACAAAAGAGAGTTTAATTCTTTACCGATTGTTCTATCAAAACAAGGATGCTATGTATTTGGATAGAAAGAAAATTAGATTTGAAGAAGCAATAACAGAAAGAGAAAAAACATTAATGATTAATAAGTTATAACTTTTTCAAGAAAAGGAAGTGTCGAGTGAAAACAATACTACAAGACAAGATTGCAATTTTACATGTATTCGCTGGATTAATAAAGAACCCTGAGCTAATTGGAAATACAAAAGAGTTCAAACTCTCAACAGAGGACTTTCCAGAGCGATTCCATCAAATTATCTACGGAGCGATTTACAACCTATTTTCAAATGGAGGGGAAAAAATCTCAGTAATTGAAATAGATAAATTGTTACGTGAGTTCCCTACTCAATATCACATATTCAATGAAGCAAATGGGCTTGAATACTTATATAAAGTTGAAGAAATCGGACAGCCTGAAAATTTCTTGCTTCATTACAACACTGTCAAAAAGTTTTCATTCCTAAGATCATGCAATGCCTGTGGTATAGACATTACAGATATTTATGATTCATCAATTGTAGACATTAAAGAACTTGAAAAACAACAAGAATCTTTTAATGACATGACACTTGCAGAAATGGTTGCACATATTGAAGGAAAGCTAATTAGTTTAAAAGATGAATTTCTATTTGATTCAAATGGAAAAGGCAGCCATATGTCTGAAAACTTGCGTGAAATAGTCGCTGAAAAAATGAAGAGTCCAAGTT
>NZ_JBFUIO010000383.1:0-784 GCF_056401835.1 Paenisporosarcina sp. P4_D4
ATCAAGGCCATCTATCAAGGCCATCTCTTCCTGCACGCCCAACTTCCTGAGCGTAATTGGCAACCGATGACGGAAAATGATCATGAATGATTTGCCGCACATCATCTTTATGTACACCCATTCCAAAGGCATTTGTCGCACACACCCAATCAATTTCACCATTCAAAAACTGCTGTTGAATAAACATCCTGTCGACTTGTTCCATTCCTGCATGGTAGGAGGCAATACGGATGCCCTTCGCATTTAATTTCAGAGCATATTCGTCTGCTTTTCTACGTGATTGCGTATACAGAATTCCCGGACCGGTAAAGCGCTCTATTTGTTCTGCGATAAGATCAAACTTATGCTCCAGGGAATCAACTTCAACCGCTTCATAACGAATATTTGGTCGATCGAGTGCTTGGATATGGATTGATGGCTGGCGCATATTCAATTGAGTGGTGATATCTTCAATAACCTTTGGTGTCGCTGTCGCAGTTAACGCAAGGATTGGAGGGCGTCCGTTAAAAGACAACCAATCACTCAATCGCAAATAGTCCGGTCTAAAGTCGAATCCCCATTGTGATATGCAATGAGCTTCATCTGCAACAACTAAAGAAATCTTCATGGTCATTAACTTAGCTCTCACTTGTTCTTGCATCATCATTTCTGGTGATAGAAAAATGAATTTATATGTTTCCATTCTCTGCAAAAGCGCATTTTTTTCAGGAGGAGTCAAAAATGAATTTACCGCAACGACTCGCCTCTCCCCCATTTTTTTCAGCTGTTCAACTTGATCCTGCAT
>NZ_JBFUIO010000384.1:0-779 GCF_056401835.1 Paenisporosarcina sp. P4_D4
CTTTTCCTTTTAATTCACCATCAATATCATATTCGACATGGGCAATATTAATAGGGAAATCTTTTTTATTGTCATCGACTGGCTTTTCATCCCATTTGCTTACTGTAAATGTTACCTCCATACGCGTAAACCTCCCTTCATTATTAGATAAGTAGTCTAGCTCCAGTATATCACCTAAAAAGTACCATCAATAGTGGTATCTCATAGGAGTGTTTTTATTTATTCTTCATTACTAACTTTGTGAAGTATTAGACTTACAGTAACGGGTGCTTTAGCTAAAGAACATGGGTTGCTTAAGCAACTCCTCTTTTCTTATTGAACTAACGGGGCAGGTTAGTTCAATAAGAAGTACTTTTTATTATTAATTAAGTTGAGGTGTGTACCAATGAAAAAACAATTTAATAACCAAAACCGTATGTTAGAAAGTTTTGGTGATCAATTTCTTGTGATTTGCCCAAATTGCAGTAAACAAGCAAAAGTTTTATCACTTGGAGAACATCAACCTTATCAAATAGACGTAACTAAAAGATTTACTTGTTTACATTGCGGATTAACTAAGGATATTGTACCGAAGAAAAATAACTTCAACCAAAACATAATATCATATGAGAAGACTTTTAAAGAAGGTTTTATTATCATTGGGGGAGCATTTGATTTGTATTTTGGATATCCTCTTCTCTTACAAATTCCTTTCCGGGAACATATTTTGTGGGCATATAACCTTGAGCATCTTCAATATCTCAAAAACTATATTGAAGCCGAACTAAGAGAAAATCATC
>NZ_JBFUIO010000385.1:0-776 GCF_056401835.1 Paenisporosarcina sp. P4_D4
GACGAGATATTGGTACTCATGTACTCGTTGATGCTGAATTGAAAATCTTCATGTCTGCTTCTGTCGATGAACGGGCAAAAAGACGTCAATTGGATAATGAGCAACGTGGAATTAAATCCAATGTCGACCAGTTGAAAGAAGAAATTGAAGCACGCGACAAATTCGATAGCGAACGTGAAGCTTCTCCACTTGTACAAGCAGTAGATGCTATTTATTTGGATACAACACATCTAAACATTCAGGAAGCTGCACAACAGATCATTCAGTTAGCTAAAGAGAGGATGAGCTAAGTGAACTTATACAAATTTGCTAAATCACTTGTGTGGACGGCTTTATATCCGGTTTATCGTTTTGATATAAAAGGGTTGGAACATTTCCCTAAAACGGGCGGGATTCTTATATGTACCAATCATATTGACGCTCTTGATCCGCCTGTTGTCGGTATTACGTCGCCACGACCTGTACATTTCATGGCAAAAGAAGAGTTATTTAACATGCCCATCCTGAAACCATTATTGCCAAAAGTGAACGCTTTTCCTGTCAAACGAGGTTTGAGTGACCGTGAAGCATTAAGAAGGGCTTTAGCTATTTTAAAAGGCGGGGACGTGATGGGAATATTCCCGGAGGGCACACGCAGTAAAAATGGTGAGCTTGGGAAAGGATTTTCCGGTGCCGGTTTTTTTGCTCTGAAAGGTGAGGCAGACGTAGTTCCTTGTGCCATCATTGGTCCTTACAAGCCATTTAAACGTTTGAAAGTTGTTTACGGTGAACCCATT
>NZ_JBFUIO010000386.1:0-773 GCF_056401835.1 Paenisporosarcina sp. P4_D4
AAGCATATCAATAATTTTATTAATCACATTCATATCCCGTCTCTTCATCTTAAGAACCAGATCGAAACATTGCGAACTGTTATAGGATTATACGCTAATAGTTTATTAATAATGCTTTATAAGAACATTTTTTATTGAGTTGCGAGCATCATTGCTTAATTCCACAATAAGGGCAGAACTTAATCTCTAAATCAGGATAAGAATTCCATCCATCACTAAAAGAAACAGACCATACATCAGAAGATTTAACTAGCTCTACACCTCCTGAAACTTCTCCTTCTCCTACAGGAAAATAAATACCATCTAGATTATCAATTAGTGCTTTAAGTTCTTCGCAGCAATATGTTTTCAAATTGTTCCCTCCCTATTCATATAAAATATTTCTTTTACTTGGTCAGCATGTAATACGCTTGCTGGTACTTTTGCATTCTTTTCATATCACTTTCATTGGGATTAGCAATTCTACCCCAGTCCATGTTGTCTTTTACATCAGCCAATTTGACCTTTCGACCAATTTTATTTTGCATTGATCTTCTAATGAAATCCCAATAGTTTTCAGTGTGTCTCTTAGTAACGCTTACTAATGCCTCAATTATATATTCGGGAAATCCTTCAGCTCTTAGATCATCAACTGTTATTGTTGTATCCTCAATTACATCGTGTAAGACTCCTACTATTCTCTCTGCCTCTGTATCCAATGACATCATTACACGTAAAGGGTGAAGAATATATGGCTGTCGAGCCTTATCCATTTGACCCTTATGGGCTTTAGC
>NZ_JBFUIO010000387.1:0-765 GCF_056401835.1 Paenisporosarcina sp. P4_D4
AAGAACCAAACGATACAAGATTATATTACTACTGCAATACATTAGGAAGCAGTCCGAAAGATAATGTATCTTATAAATTTGAATTCATCTCGAACAATGGACAGAAACAAATGATAAATTTAAAAAGACAAAAAGAAGAATTTTCAATTTGGAAAATATTTTAGCCTTTAATAAAGGGCATACTGAATTGATATAGTGTTACTTCTTCAACTAACGGAGCAAGTTAGTTGAAGAAGTAAGATAAAAATTACATCAAAATTCACAATTCAAGTGAGCATAAGATTTCGAATGATTTTCTTTTAGAAAGGTGCTTGAGAGTAAATATTATAAAGGTAAAATGCACATAAATTCCTATCTTAAGGATTATGTGCATTGTGAATATTTGATATTTATGAATTTGTCTTTTCTGCCTCGTAATATCCTAATTTATGGAAATTATAAAGTTGATTAATATGCTCCTTAGGATATGCTTCTAATAATTCAAGAATTTCTTTTGCAAATTCTAATGAAGCTGTTCCATTTGCGGTCACAATTTTTCCGTCAGAAACTGCTTGCTCTAGTACATAATTCATTTCATTTCTGTAGTGATCTTTTGCATAAGTTTTCAAATCATTAAGATCATTGCTTGTATGCTTTATTTCATTTAACCATCCATTGGCTCCCATAAAAACTGTTGCATCACATATTGCCCCTACTGGAATATCCATAGTAAGTGCCTTTTCCATTAATGGAATGACGTTATTGTTTAGTGGCTTACGCCAAGAG
>NZ_JBFUIO010000388.1:0-762 GCF_056401835.1 Paenisporosarcina sp. P4_D4
GTTTAACCCCCTCCATCTGTTATCATCTAGCCATTTATCCCAAGATAACATCAGGCAGTTGAATTCTTTTAAATCAAAAGCGTGAGAAATATTATTAGCATTTTCCCACATCACCTCTTTTAACTCGTTACGGGAAGGAAGAGCATTTAAACTATCTGTACTAACAAATAAGTTCATATAATTTTTACCCCTAATTTCTTATTATTTTCTCCACATCCTTATTCAACTAAACTACCCCGTTAGTTCAATAAGAAAATGATCCGCCTAAGCAACCAAATGCTCTTCAACTAAAGCACCCGTTAGTTAAATATCGTTAATGACAAAAAGAATCGTTAGTCCTTTAGTATGTACCCTCAAACAATCAAAAAATCTGTTACTCTGAAGTTTCTTTCTCTTTCTTACCAATCCCAAATCCAAGCACAATACCAATAATAAGTGTAGTTAAAGAAATCATTTCAAAATCTTTTGTAATGAAACTGAGTACTAACCACATTACTACTGCCCCTAAAATTGCTAAAAATAAATTTTTCATAAGTTACCTCCCATACAGTCTGAATTGTTTTAGTATTATCACTAAGTCGTTCTCATTAAACTGGTTATTGAACTAAACTGCTGCTTTACTTTAATACATTTGAAACAATTGAGGTTCCAATTTTAAATAAATTTTCTATTTAAAATAAGCATAAATCCATTTTGCTTATTAAACTAAACTGCCCCGTTAGTTGAAGAAGAAAAACCATATTTATTCACCTGGCATATGCC
>NZ_JBFUIO010000390.1:0-753 GCF_056401835.1 Paenisporosarcina sp. P4_D4
GACTTATCTAGGAGTAACAGCCTATGCTTGTGTGAAAGGGTCCCAAGATTTTCTATTTCACTTTCATTATTCGGATATCCCACTCTGGCAGTTTATGACCCTATATTCACGAGCAGCTTTTCTCTAGTTTGTTTTGCTGCTTCAACCATTATCTTAAGTGTTGCAACCGTTTCATCAAGACCTCGTGTTTTCAACCCGCAATCAGGATTAATCCAGAACTGATTTGGATCAAGAACTTGTAGGGCACGATCAATGTTTCTACTCAGCTCTTCAAGCTTTGGTACACGTGGACTATGAATGTCGTATACACCAAGACCAATCCCTTTGTCATATGTGTTTTCTTCAAACGATTGAATTAATTCACCATGACTTCTTGATGTTTCAATCGAAATAACATCAGCATCGAGTGCTTTAATCGCATCGATAATATCTTTAAAGTCCGAATAACACATATGGGTATGAATTTGTGTATCGTTTTGTACTGACGTTGTTGCAAGTTTAAACGCATAAACTGCAGCGTCAAGATACCCTTCCCATTTTTCACGTTTTAATGGCAGCCCTTCACGAATTGCCGGCTCATCAACTTGAATCATACGAATTCCATTTTCCTCAAGCGTTTCAACTTCTTTTCGAAGCGCAAGTGCAATTTGATTGGCAACAACATAGCGTGAAATATCATCACGAACAAACGACCAGTTTAAAATTGTAATTGGACCTGTCAGCATTCCTTTTACAGGTTTGTCAGTTATTGAT
>NZ_JBFUIO010000391.1:0-738 GCF_056401835.1 Paenisporosarcina sp. P4_D4
GCTTATTTTAGGCGAGAACATAGGTGTAACGTTTTGGATAGGATCTATCCTAATTCTCACTGGTGTTTTATTCGTTATTAACGAGAAAAATTAGTATTACAAAACCCCTTCAACATTATTTGAAGGGGTTTTGCATGTTAGAAACTAATCTTCCTTATTGGCCTCGTTAGTTGAACAAGAAATGCATTACTCTTTTTGATGTAAAGCATCCGTTAGCTGAACCTGATTATTTACTTCATTTGCTCGATTAAGATGTAAGTGATACATCGCTTGTTGCACTTCTTCTCCACATTCCTCTCTACATACGTTTTCAAAAGTTAATTTTCCACATTCATCTATGACTGAATTACGAATTTAACTTTACTATTTCTTAAATTTCCCATACAAAATGAATAATCTTTTATACTCCGCACATCCTAGTCCTTGTATGAAAAATTATGAATTGTTAGGGAGTGCAATTATGGGAATACTAACTGGAAACCCAAAAGATGAACCATTACATTATGGTGAAGTGTTTGGCCTTTGGACAAATTTAGCAACAAACAATGGATTGATTGCTGCATATCAAACGTTTATTAATCACACTGGTGACGAAGATTTACAAAAACTAATTGAAGAATTGATTTACGCTATGAAAGACGAAAATAAGCAATTAGAAAAGATATTAAAAGTAAATGGCGTCGGGCTTCCTCCTGCACCGCCTGAACGTCCGGAAGCAAGATTAGAGGACATTCCGGT
>NZ_JBFUIO010000392.1:0-729 GCF_056401835.1 Paenisporosarcina sp. P4_D4
ATCTTGAACCAATAAAAATATCAACCAGCCACATACTCCTAAACCAATGGATATAAATAAATGAACGGAGTTTTGTAAGGCTATATAAACGATTACTAACAAAACAGCAGTTGCAGGAAATCCCCAAAGTACCCCTAATGCAAACTTGCTTAACGTTGCTGTTTGTTCCCCTTGGACATACAGCCATGTAATGCTTAGTAAACTTACTAAAGGAAGAGCAGCTATTATTCCTCCATATGAAGGAAATCTTCTTGAAATCTCCGTAACAACAACAATAACGATTGCTGAAGCAATAATTTTCGTTATTACAGACATTGTTTTGCACGATCACTTAAGATTTTTAGGGCTTGTTCTATTAAATTCTTTTCATTGTCATCAAGTTGATTCAACACTTGTTCTAATTTTTCTTCATCTAAACTAGTATTTCTATGTAAAACTTCTTTACCATAACCCGTTAGACAAAGAATTACTTTTCTTTCATCAAGAGGATCTCTCCCCTTTATTAAATAGTTCTTTTCAATCATTCTTTTAACGTGTTCCGAGGCAGTATTATGAGAAACCTGTATGTATGAAGCAATTTCATTTACTCCTATCTCATCCTGTTTATCTACAAGTTGAAGAATACGGACCACTTGATGAGAGATTTTTTCTTTATGGAGATAATGTAAATGAAAATAAATATCTGTCCAATATTGATTTATTAGTGAAACTTTACTGTTCACAAATACC
>NZ_JBFUIO010000393.1:0-723 GCF_056401835.1 Paenisporosarcina sp. P4_D4
CCTTTGTGATGCCACTTAGCTACATTAATAAAAATGAGAAAATCTAAAGTATTGTCAAATTTATTTACAGTTGAATGCTTAACTGTTGTATACCCCTTGTAGTCATAATTAACAAATGAAATCCTGATACTTTCATTGGACTTAAAGAGAATTAGCTCTTCACCATCAAAATTTACAATTTGAATTATCCCTTTAGTCTTCAATGAGAACAAGCTATCAGATATTGCCTTAATATTCTTATCCTTCTTACTGTAAAACTTAATCATAGCCATATCAGATAATAATGATACTGTTGTTTTAACTTCATTTGTAATACTTTTCTCCATATACAATAAAGCATAAAGGTAAAGTTCATCTGCTGTTAGCTGCGTTTCCATATCTTCCTCAATTAGATAATTAGGAAATAGAATAAATGGTATTACTGTTTCTTTAGTTGTCAAAATAATATTCTCCTTTTTTAAGTAAATGAATTTATTGTTCTGATTAATATTTGCTTTTTTAATTCAAGCTTTATGTTTATAATTTATATTTTTAATTTATATAATGTAAACTATAACAAAAGAGGTGCAAATTACCCCTCGTTTTTCTTACTATTAGGAAATTTGAGGTGTAGTTTACCCCTCATTTAGATTTATTTGAGGTGTGTTTTACCCCTCTATTTTCATTAAACTCCTGTAAGTCTTTCTTTAATTCATCGTTCATCTCGAATAAATGGAACAACTT
>NZ_JBFUIO010000394.1:0-723 GCF_056401835.1 Paenisporosarcina sp. P4_D4
GGACATACCCTCTACAAAGGTCTTGAGGATTTTGAGGTCAAACAATTAGCGGTGAATATATCCAATCCTGATGTAGAAGACTTGTTTTACTATTATAAACAAATTGAAAGCTTTGATTATCAATGCATAGTAGGAATTGGGGGCGGCAGTGTTCTTGATCTTTCGAAATCTTTAGCTGCCTTAAAGGATATGAAAATAGATTCTACCTCTACTTTACGCTCTATAATTGAACAAAAGCTTTATATAGAAAGTCAAAATTTCGTACCCTGGATTGGGATTCCGACAACCTCAGGTACAGGTTCCGAGGTTACTTGCTGGGCAACAATTTGGGATCGCGCTAACGGAGTGAAAATGTCAGTTGATTGGGAAAAACTATATGCACATACCGCTATCATCGTCCCGGCTCTAACAGCATCATTACCGAAGGGATTAACGGTTGCAACCGCTTTAGATGCTTTATGTCATGCTACTGAGGCTTACTGGTCAAAAAGCTCCAATGAAATTTCAAGAATCTATTCATTAGAAGCGATCAATCGGATTGTCAACAATTTTGAAAGTGTATTAAATCATCCGAATGACATTACATTAAGGAAAGAAATTGCTTTAGGAAGCTTGTATGGAGGTCTAGCCTTTAGCAATACAAGAACAACGGCATGCCATTCAATCTCGTATCCTCTCACATTAGAACTTGGAATGGTTCACGGGATTGCGGCAAGCATCACC
>NZ_JBFUIO010000395.1:0-718 GCF_056401835.1 Paenisporosarcina sp. P4_D4
GAATCAGCGTTATACTGTTCCTGAGAAAGTAATTGGGTTACTAACAGATATTTCAACGGAAGAGTTTTCTCATTTAGAAATGCTTGCAACCATGATTTACAAATTAACAAAAGATGCAACTCCCGAAGAATTAGAAAAAGCTGGCCTGGGAGCACATTTTGTCAATCATGGTCATTCCCTATTCTATGAAAATGCCGGTGGTGTTCCGTTTACAGCGACATATATCCAATCTAAAGGTGACCCTATTGCGGATTTGTATGAAGATATCGCAGCAGAAGAAAAGGCACGCGCAACATATCAATGGTTAATCGATATTTCAGACGACCCAGGTATTAATGATGCTTTAGCTTTTTTAAGAGAAAGAGAAAATATCCACTCTCTTCGCTTCCGAGAAGCAGTTGAACTACTAAAGGATGAACGAGATCGAAAAAAAATATTTTAACCTCCCCCTCTAAGAACGTTAGTTGATTTTACAACTAATAATAATTATTAATTATTGGACATATAAAAAAACGACCAATCTAATTAAGAAGAGGTCGCTTTTTTTTATCATATATATTATTTACTTAATTTCTCGTCGCTCTTCTCTTCTGCGTAATCCTAACAAACCCGCTAACCCTAATAATCCTATCCAGCCCCAATCAGTATCATCGTCGTCATCCATACCGGAAGTTGTGTTAGTGTCAGTGTCAGGAGTATTKTTTGTAGTGGTATTGGG
>NZ_JBFUIO010000396.1:0-714 GCF_056401835.1 Paenisporosarcina sp. P4_D4
TGCTATGGATTCAAAAATGACTGCCTTTAATCGGCAGTCATTTCAGACTGTAGACAAACAAAAAAATAAATGTTGATTTCCATTGCGGCAGTAGCTTTGAAATAAAGTTTGATAATTTAAAACAAAGTCCGATAATTTCTAAAAAAGTTTGATCATTTATTAATAAAGTTTGATTAAAATTATCKCACCTCTATCKTTTCTTAGAATTGAGGTGATTTTGTTTTTTTTTTTTTTGGATATTTATGTTAATWTCACTATRAAGATTGTGAAAAAATGTACTTAAACTAACGGRGCAGGTTAGTTCAATAAGAAGGCTTTTTTTGGAATGCCATTGAACAACGATAAAAGGTACATTCTTTCAGCTTTTTTAAGCTGATACTTTAGATAAGCGCCCTTTAATGGAATAAGCAGGAATTTTTGAAAAGGTTTCGAAGTAGTTATTATACTGACGATTTTCCAAGAAGCAGGATAATGCAAGAAGGTATATCAATTCTTTTAAGTAATGTAAAATTCAAATAGTGGAGAAAGAGAAAGAAATATCAAAACTACAGAGGTGGCTTGCTTGCTAAGAGAAAAATTAAAGAAACGTGCAATATCGATGGTCCAACTTCCTGGTCATTTTCAACCTCACATAGAGGAGTATGTTGAGCGAGAGAATGGAGAAGGGGAGGCAATGTTTTCATGGACAAACGAAGAACAAGATGAGGGTATTAC
>NZ_JBFUIO010000397.1:0-710 GCF_056401835.1 Paenisporosarcina sp. P4_D4
CTCCTTTACAGKAAAGTTTAKCTATGGTAATATAACTAAATATTCCCAAKATTAAAGGAGATTGAATGATGAAAAAACTATTATTGCTTATTGCTTCACTTTCTTTAGTTCTTGCAGCTTGTACTGAAGACAATGAAGAGAAAAAAGTTACAACGACTGAAGGAACTAAATCTGAAGAAACTACATCTGAAGAAAAAGCGAACCCTGCTGGAGATATGATGAAGTTTTACTTATCAATCTCTCAATCTATTAATGCGGTAGATGCAGATCTAAATGCTTATGAAAATGTAGATCCAGAAGCACCTCCAGAAGCTGCTGAGCTTAAAAAAATGCGGGATGCTGCAAAAACAGCTGCTGCAAATACTGCGGTTAAAGTAGAAGAATTAGAAGTTCCAGCTGAATTAAAAGATCATCAAGAAACAATTGACTCAGCATTAAACAAAATTCAAGAAGCTTATACAATGAAAGCAGACGCATTAGCTGCTGAAGGTGACGTTGTATTAGATGAGGCAAATGCTAAATTTGAAGAGGCTGAAGCTGAATTAAATAAGGTACTTAAAGAAGTCGGCTTAGCAGAATCAAGCATTGCCAGCGAAGTAGCACAATAAGAAAAAATCGTCCGATTGAACGGACGATTTTTTTATTTAACATTATGTCAGTYGGTATATATACAAATGTGAAGCCAGCTGCCTTTAAARGGCAGCTTTTCT
>NZ_JBFUIO010000398.1:0-706 GCF_056401835.1 Paenisporosarcina sp. P4_D4
GTTTTTACCGTATCTTCCAATGAATGAATGGACTCTGAATTCTCTCGTTCACTCATCATTAATTGAACGGCTTCGTAGTACATTGCCCGATGGGCTTGGGTGAATGAAAGTGCACACTGAAGAAGCACAGCAACAGACGTTAGTCCCGTTTTTGCTTTGCACCCTCTTCCTTCTGTTTTCATCATGATTTTGGTTGATTGTTTCACGACTTCATGGAATGTACTGCGTGGGATGCCAATTTCTTCGCAGATTTCTTTTTGTGTTCCCCACTTAATGGGTTGATCGACATTTGCATGTGTACTGATATACGTTAAAATATCGCTTTCCCACTCTTCGTAATGACTTCGAGATCGATCTTTCCTAGCCTTCTTGAATTTGTGCCATCCATTCGGGTTGGATTGAATAACGATCTCTTTCCCACTCCCCCACTCTTCCAGTAGTTGCTGAATATAGGAGGAATGAGCCCCTTTGAAACGTCCTCGATACGCACTTTTCATGATTTTCCTTACTTCCGAGTGCTTTAGTGGAGCATGCAATGAAGAATTCGCTTCATCTAGCAAGTTATACGTTTCGTCCTCTTCTTTTCCAGCACTGTAACAAGCTAAAGCCAACGTAAACAACAAGTTATCACGGCCGATTTGTCCTTGTTGGCCTTTTACATTTTTTGCATGCAGTAATTCCTGGAACCAGGCTTCTTGTGTAACGT
>NZ_JBFUIO010000399.1:0-700 GCF_056401835.1 Paenisporosarcina sp. P4_D4
TTCCAAACGTTCATTTGGAAGGTTATTTGGTATGCACAAATTTAGTATAGCATGAACTATTTTTAGTTTTCATTAATAAATATTGACAAACTATTGGCTGGTTTAGTTGAAGAATTACTTTTTTAATGTGAGTAGAGTTTTCTCGGCTATTTCAATGTCATCCATATCAAACATACTAATATTGATTGTTTGGTCTAATTCCTTGTTTCTTTCCTCTGATTCCTCACCAACCCAACAAGTATATAGTTCACAATAGTCTCCTCGCTCAAGATGGCTATCTAGAATCTCAAGTAAAGCTGTCAAATATTGTTGTTGTTTTTGGTAATTGTGAGGTGAATTTTTTTTATCCTCTTTGTATAAAGAAAGACCTATTCTTTCTGCAGTAGCTACTTMATAAATATATTTAGTTGTAATGTGTTTACGAACATCTTCTCTATCATATTTACTCGAAAAGTTATTACCTACAATAATTAAGTCATCGCTCTCTTCATAGTTAATTGGAAGCGTGAAATTACAACCTAAATAATTTGTCAAACTCATTTGAATTCATTCTCCTTTYGGTTTACCTTCTTCAACTAACCTGCCTCGTTAGTTGAAGAATGAAAAACTCCGTTAGCAGCCCGGGGATCTTCTGTGCACCCGTTAATTTTATAAGGATTGTAATTAGTTGAATTTAAAAATGCTAATAAAATATTCATCT
>NZ_JBFUIO010000400.1:0-675 GCF_056401835.1 Paenisporosarcina sp. P4_D4
TATCAAGACAGATTGCCTTAAAAAGACAAGATACCCAAAATAAAAACGGTATAGTGTTTGTAACACGTTCAAAAGAAGATTTGCTTTCCCCACACGGAGTGAAGGGATACATCATTTCCTCCAAGGAATCGGTTGTGGAAGATTGCAACTTGCTATCCCACTGGACACCGAATGTGTTCAATTACGGTACATATACGAATCAACGACGAAATTACATAAAAGGGCATGTTGAAACAAATTTACAACAAATCAATACGTTTGTTGTCGATATTGATTCCAAAAAGCAAGCTTATACAGAAATTTTAACGGCTGCACTCGATCACAGCGTCGGTTCCCCAACCTTAATTTTGGAAACCCCAAAAGGATTTCAGGTTTATTTTGTGTTGGACAAGCCTTTGTYCATTTCGAATAAACATGATTTTCGTGGTCTTAAAGTGGCCAAAAGGATTTCAGAGAATATTAAACGTAGCTTAGCGAAGGTTTTACAGGGAGTCGATCTCTCGTGTAACGACTTTGGCTTTTTCCGTGTGCCAAAAGAAGAAAATATTCGTTGGTTTTCAAAAGAAATGACCTTTGATTTTGGCCATTTAATTGAATGGTCCAGAAGACAAGACGACAATCACGGACGCGGTTTATTTGTGGTGCATGAAAATCAATCGGCTCACGACGTTACAC
>NZ_JBFUIO010000401.1:0-671 GCF_056401835.1 Paenisporosarcina sp. P4_D4
CTCTTTAGAGTAAGGGGCCGCATTAATATGTATTATTTTTTAGAAATACCAAAATAACGATAATTTATATATACATTAAACCCACTAAAAGAAGAAGATACTTCATGTCAATTGAAAATATTAGGGTTAATTCTTTCAGTTCTTTAAGAGAAATAGAAATGTTCAAGTTAACACCTCCTTAGTTACACACTAAGTGGCGGCCCCACCATAATTATAAAATAAAGGTAATTTAATATCCACTTTGAGACAACAACTATAATCAGTTGACATAACAACCGGATTGGGAAGTACAGGGGGCTTTAAGTCAATAAAACAAGCTGCCTTCTTATGTAAAAGGCATTAATTCTTTTTGTAGCTTCGCACTCGATAGCCCCTAATTCTAAAATTACATTGAAACTGATGATAAAAAGTACAACGCTATCAACACTCCCAGTATAGCTAGTACGATTAAAAGAATACGTTTCAATTACATTCCTCCTTTACTTTTCATTCGCTAAATCCTTCGTATTTTCTTCCACTACTAACCTTCTGAATAAACTTAAATAACCCTTAGAGTAATAACTATTTCTGTACCATTCCAAAAATACCTTTCTTGTTCCATTAAATCGCTTCTTGAGAGAAGAATCTCCGTAAAAAAAAGAAAAAAGCCTGATTCGATTTCAGGCTTTTAC
>NZ_JBFUIO010000402.1:0-668 GCF_056401835.1 Paenisporosarcina sp. P4_D4
ATTATTTTCCATAATTTTATAAATAAATTTCCCATTTTTTACTCTAAATTTAGTTATTAGAAATAGTAGGTATTACGATTACTTTTCACAAGTGGCTATGATATGCATGCTTAGATTATTGAATAAAAAACGTGAGAGTGTATTACGTCTTGCATGCCGCAAGTGCGTGAAGAATGAGACCCACAAGTATGTGGTCTTCATACTTATGGGCTCATGCGGAACATGCGGCTTAGCATAAATGTAGGATAACAACATTAATGTTTACATATCCAATTACAAAACAAACACCATAGCTTTTCGCTATGGTGTTTGTTTTGATTAAATAGATTTCTCGGATAGCACTGTAATGCAAATCGATATCGCCTTTTTCAAATCTTCGTGCGACCAGCTTGGGATGTTTCCATGTTGAATGGCTAATTCATGGGAAGCTGGTATATGAATAAATCCGGATGGGATATTTAAGTTGGTTGTATGAATTGTATGTAGTCCTTCGTACATCACGTTATTGCACAAATATGTACCCGCAGTATTTGAAATGGATGCAGGAAATCCGGATTCGTTTAATTTTTCTACCATCCCTCTAATCGGTAACGTGGATATGTAGGCTGCTGGACCTTCAGGATGAATAAGTTCGTCCACAGGTGTATGTCCTTCGTTATCTGCAGCAC
>NZ_JBFUIO010000403.1:0-663 GCF_056401835.1 Paenisporosarcina sp. P4_D4
GTATGAACGTTTCCAAAACCATTTTCAAGCGCTGACTTAATCATTTTCTCTCTCGTAAGTTCCACTTGCTCAAGAATTGATTCCGGCACGTGATACCTCCTTTACCAAACCCATATTATCCATTATTATACACGAAAATCTTCTCGCAAACACAAGTTTATTCCGACAAAATATGACATTCTTGTTAACTTCGTGCATCAAGATCATAAGTATAGATAACAATTCCGCCCTGTTTAGCAGTTCCTCTTATATGTTTAAAGTCTGCTCTTTGAACCAGTACTTCACGAAATGTCAAAAAATCTTCTTTTTCGATTGTAATGGAGGTTAGCTTACCTACTCTTAAATCCTCTAACTGCTGTTCATATGTATTCATGGAAAGTCTCCCTTTAGTTAAAAATTTGAAATGATTTAAATATGTTTTCAGAAAATACTTTACGTCAGAAAAATTATCATGCACACTATTGAATATGACCGCATTAAGGAGCTGAGTATCTGTGGAAATAGCAACTGTTGGATCAATAATTGAATTCAAAGATGGCTTGCAAGGGATTGTTGAAAAAGTTAATGAAAACTCCGTAATTGTGAATCTTTCCATTATGGAAAATTTCGAAGAACTCGAAATTGAAGAAAAAACAGTTATCAATCATAAACGGTATAAAATAG
>NZ_JBFUIO010000404.1:0-661 GCF_056401835.1 Paenisporosarcina sp. P4_D4
GGTTAAGGATGAAAAAATTAATATGTATGTTCATCGCAACAGTTGTAATAAGCCTAGGTATCCCATTATTAACACTTGCTGCAACAAACAATAATGAAGATGGCACATTTACAACTAGTGGACATGATGCCAAATATGCTAATAAAGTAATGACGATCACAGTTTTCAAAGGAAATGTTCTTACATCCGAAAATTTGATGTATATCGATGAGTTCACAGCTGACGAAGCAGGAAAGTATTCGAATACGTATAAAACGAAAGAAGCATTGACCAACAATGTATCCTTTACAGTTCAAGTAACTTCAGAAAGCAATCTTGTCGAGAAAGAAGTCATTAAGCTTAACGGGTCAACGCCAAATCCAGAACCAAACCCAACACCAACTCCAGAGCCAACGCCTGAACCAATCACTTTTGCTGATATCTCAGAACATTGGGCAAAAGAGGATATTGAATTATTAGCAACAAAAGGCATTATTAATGGACTGAAAAATGGTTTATTTGCACCCGAAAAAGATATTACACGTGCAGAATTCACAGCCCTACTTGCGCGTGCTCTCGACTTGCCAAAAGCAACGGAGCAAGAAAACTTTACAGATGTCCGACCAACGGATTGGTATGTTTCGGAACTACAATCAGCTGTTGAAGCAGGATTAATCAATGG
>NZ_JBFUIO010000405.1:0-658 GCF_056401835.1 Paenisporosarcina sp. P4_D4
GCGCCTGCACCGGAACCGGTAGCGCCGGTCGTTGTGCCAGAACCTGCGCCTGTGCCTATGGTTGAAGCGGTCGTGGTCGAAGAAGTTGTCGACCTGCCGTGGAACGACCCGGTCGAGCCCGTGCCCGTTCAGCAGCCGGCGGTGGAGCCGGTGCTGGAAACCGCCAGCGAACAACCCGAATTACCGCCGATGCCGTTGCCGGCGCCGGACAGCGTGGTGCCGGACGCCCCGGAGTGGGCCGCCGCGCCGATCCCGGAACCTTCGGTGGCCGACGTCGATGCCGCGACGCCAGGCATGGACCTGGATGACGAGCCGCCGCTGGACGAGGATTACATCGAGCCGGACATGGATTCGGCCTACAGTTACCTCGACGAGCTGGCCAGCGAGCATGCCGCCGACCCGGCTCCGGAGCCCGAGCCTGAGCCCGCGGCAATGCCGGCCACCGGTCTGGCCCTGCCATGGCTGCAGCTGTTTCCGAAATTGCCGATCTCCGGCATGACCGGCAGCATCGCCGCCAACTGCACGCTGAACGCGGTGGATGGCGACAATTGGCTGATGCACCTGGACCCGGCCCACAGTGCCTTGTTCAACGCCACTCAGCAGCGGCGCTTGAACGATGCGCTTAACCAGTATCACCAGCGCACGCTGACCCTGAGCA
>NZ_JBFUIO010000406.1:0-657 GCF_056401835.1 Paenisporosarcina sp. P4_D4
TAATCAAGTAGTGAGATTTGTTTACCTCAACTGCAACAAATTCGCCTAACCAAGATGTATATAAAACTCCCTCTAAACGGAAGGATACGTATAAATAAAAGGATAATAATGTGGAAGGTAACGCAATCGCCAATATGGACAAAAGGTTTCTTCCAGGTCTTTGCAATACCTGGTTCATAACAAACCCAACCATCAATCGGTTACTAAAAACCCTTTTAGACTTATTGGTTATTTCTCCTGATTTAATTCCTTGATATGGTTTTAATCGACCGACTTGCATAAGTGGTAGAATTATACCTAAACCATAAATTACTAGCGACGTACTGAAAACTAGAACAATCTTGCTAAAGTTAAATGTGCTTCCATTTAGCATAAAAATTACTTCTAAAATAATGGCTATTAGTGTAATTAGGAGTACATAAAATAATGCTTCTCCTAGTACCATTTTCCGAAGAATGCCCGTTCGCCATCCAAGTGCTAGAAATATGCTATATTCTTTCTTGCGTGTTAAATAAGATACATAGGTCGTTGCAAACACATACATCATACCAATCAGTAGGATGGTAACGAGAATACTCGTATACCCTAATGATGTTTCTCTTAAAATGGTGATAGCCGCGCCTATATGAATCCAAGGTTGTTCAATCCACCCAAGCG
>NZ_JBFUIO010000407.1:0-656 GCF_056401835.1 Paenisporosarcina sp. P4_D4
ATTTTAATGGAGGAAAAGAAAATGGAAATTAGATTTATTCAAGTGAATGAAGGAATGTTAAAAATAGAAAGTAACGCAAACGATAAACAATGGAAACATATTGTGAAATGGATTAACGAAAATACTAATAAGTCTATGTCAAGTGTAATCAATGAACTAAAAAGCTTTGATTCGTTTGAAATTAAAATTATCTTATAAAATACATCTTTTACATTAATAAAAAAATAAAAAATAAGAACGCTGAAAAGCGAAAAGGAGAATAAACAAAATGAAAAATTTATTCCTAGTTGTGTACTCAAGTGAAAATGAAAACGGTGAAATTTTAGGAATTTATACTAGTGTAGATTTAGCTGAAAAGCGAGTTAATGAAGTTGCTCAAGAGTTTGATTATGAATTAGACGAATTGCATATATTAGAAATTGAACCAAATGAAGATCAATCTATCTCAATCTAAAGGAGTGTAAAAATGAAAATATTTGTAGAATATAAAAACAATAACGAATTAATTAAAGTTGAATTTGATACTATTGAAGATGGTCTTAAGTTTTATAATGAAAAGAAAGAAGAAAATAATTTTATGGAATTAGTTATATATCAAAAGATTGTATTACAAGGAAACTACAAATAAAAACAGTATTGAAATTAGAGTATTAAAC
>NZ_JBFUIO010000408.1:0-655 GCF_056401835.1 Paenisporosarcina sp. P4_D4
CGATTAATGAATGGTTTGAGAGAATTAATGGACCAGCAGAAATCATCCCTATATATGAAAAGGTTCGTTATGGTGAACAGAATTGTACGGAAGATGAGATAAGATTCATAAAGAATACTTTAAAGTTGTAAAAGACTTTTTACATTCAGGCGTTCCTTCATGCTTATTTAATGTCTTTTTGATTTCAATTTTCGCATTGCTTTTAAAGCTATGATTTCCACCAAGCATATGCTTATTAGACTCTTTTGTAACAGTCTCCTTTTGGTAGGTTAAATTGCCATTTTGTTAAGACTAACCAATTCCTTCACGAAGCCGTTTGTGATTTGCTAGTGTTCTTCTTCTGCCATCCAAATGAATTTTGAAATAAATACTCATAGGCTGTCTATTGACTGCCTATTTTTATGTCGTTAAATTGAAAGCCGTTAATAGTTTAGATCTTGGTGATATTAGTAATACTGAACTGTCTAAGAAAATGATGTAGTTCCCAAGGGATTTTTACTTTGGTACTTAGAAGTTAAATTAAATAAGGCAGTCTTTAAGACTGCCACAATGTTTATAAAGTACAAACGCAATAGTTTGTAAAGCGGTACCCGCAAGACGTCCCACCTTTACAATCATAGACTTCTACAGCATAGCTACCTACATAACTACTTCC
>NZ_JBFUIO010000409.1:0-651 GCF_056401835.1 Paenisporosarcina sp. P4_D4
ACTGAATACCAAATTCGGATTGATTCTTATAGAGGGAATCGCAGCCGTGTTTACAAAATTATTAGATTACGCTAATGAAGGAATCAATTTTGTATTTGCCGGCATTGCGAATGAAGGACAAGCTCCTTTCTTCTTAACTGCTTTACTTCCAATCGTATTCATTTCGGCTCTGATTGGAATTCTGCAACACATTAAGGTTCTTCCTTTCATTATGAAATGGCTTGGATGGGCAATCAGTAAAGTAAACGGCATGGGTAAATTGGAATCTTACAATGGAGTAGCATCCGCTATTGTTGGACAATCTGAAGTATTTATTACTGTGAAAAAACAGCTTGGACAATTATCCCCTCAACGTCTATATACACTAAGTGCGTCAGCGATGTCTACTGTATCGATGTCTATTGTCGGAGCTTATATGACAATGATTGAACCGAGATATGTCGTAACTGCAATCGTGATTAATTTATTTGGAGGATTCATCATTGCTTCAATCATTAATCCTTACTCTGTAACCGAAGAAGAAGATCTCCTTGTTGTGCAAGAAGAAAAACAAAGCTTCTTTGAAATGCTTGGCGAATATATTATGGATGGATTCAAGGTTGCAATTGTGGTTGCGGCGATGTTACTTGGATTCGTTGCACTAATGGCAGG
>NZ_JBFUIO010000410.1:0-651 GCF_056401835.1 Paenisporosarcina sp. P4_D4
AGTGAATTGCATCTAAGGTTCGAACTAGGMGAGCCATATAAAAGCGGAACTGAAGGAAGAATTGATCAAGTAGTTACAAGAGTTACCACATTGTTTGAAGAAGTGTTCCAGCCGAATGATTTTATTAAAGAAATGGAATCAAGGAGGTTGTAAGTTAATAAAATAAATGAATCAGGACGAATAATAAATAAACAGTCTTTGTTTAACTAACGGGATAGTAAAAAACTTCTAAAGGTGATCTAATAATGAATATACAAGTCAGTCTAAAAGATATAATTGAGGAAATGGAAGTACAGTTTGAAGAGTCACGTTCATTACTAAATATTAATACGGGTGAAATAATTATAGTTACATCTGAGGACTTGAGAGCTGCCGAAGACGAAGAACCATTTGATCATTTACCTGAATGGGAACAAGAAAATAGAATGAATGCAATTGATGTGGTTGAAAACTTTGAAAACTATATAGAGTTACCTACTAAATATGCAGTGAATGAATATGAAATAATGGAAAACTTCAGTTTAAAAGTAAGGGATCAACGGATGCAGGAATCTTTATTAAGGGCCATTAAGGGTAAGGGTGCCTTTAGAAGGTTTAAGGACAAAATAATAGATTTTGAAAAAGAAGATCAATGGTATTCATACCGTGATG
>NZ_JBFUIO010000411.1:0-643 GCF_056401835.1 Paenisporosarcina sp. P4_D4
TCCAATCCCTTTGCGAAAAGAAGCGGGAGCCACAACCAACCGGCAAATATCAACGAAGTCTTCATTTTCTTCATAGGAGAGAACCCCAAGGAGTTGATCGTCTTCGTAATAACCGATGAAAATTTCTTTGCTGTTCATGATGTCGTCGACTGTTTCGGAAAGAGCTGGAATGCTTTGGAATTCAATGAGGTCTGCTTCGATTTGATAGGAGGGACGTTGGATGGTAAGGATTTWAAGTGCAAAGTGTATAATGGAGTTTTTCAATGGTTTAATCATAAAGGTTCTCTTCCTTTAAAAAGTTTTTATTTATAAGGAGTTTTCAATAAATTAAGAATATACTAAATGTGATCAGATATCAATAAACAGTGAGTAGTTTAATGGATTAGTTGTAAATTATTTTTAAGCGAATAGATAGATTTATAAATTTAAATGTAATGCACCAAGTTGATGTAATTATCTCTAAATAGTGAATAAGAAAATGCCGTTCGCAGAAAGAAAACATGTATAGCCAGGATGCTGCATGAGCATACAAAGGAGCTCGGTAAGTGACAGGAGGACAAGGAAAAAGTGAATCGTATAGTAAAGGTTGAACGACCTGAATTGATAACAGTTTGTAAACTTGTCGGAACATTTGATAAAGTTG
>NZ_JBFUIO010000412.1:0-628 GCF_056401835.1 Paenisporosarcina sp. P4_D4
TTATGTTTTGTTTTGTTTTCTTAACTTTAATAGTTAATTTCATCATGGTCACCTCTTTTATAAAAAATTTCCAATATTGGATGTATTTAATATATCATTTAAAAGTAGAGAATAAATAAACAACAGATTGATAAATTAATTCAAAATTCTGCGCTTTTTTACGGTTTTTTTGAGAAAGTTTATCAATCAGTTTTAGTTTTAGGGGCTTTATCTATTCGCTGAATTGTTACTAATAAACGGTGTATCTTTTAATTTCATTCAATATTTTGTTCTTTTTAAAAAAATAAAGGCTGAAACTCAATATAGAGTTTCAACCTTTATTAAATATCATTTTAATTCAATTACCGGCCTAGGAATTTCTTCTTCTCCAGTAATTGAGATTACGTCAGAGTTACCTTTATTAATTCCCAAAAATAATATACTTATAATTGCAAAAAGCATTAACTTCTTTTTCATCTCACAAATCCTCCCATTTTAAAAACTTATTTTTTAATAGTAATGCCTCRCTTGCAAGTTGATAATAAACTCCTGAATTCTTCAATTTTTTATTCAAATAATAATATTTTGCAAGTAGAACTGCATATTTATAAACATGACGATAGTCTTTTTTCAATTCAAAGTATTTTAT
>NZ_JBFUIO010000413.1:0-626 GCF_056401835.1 Paenisporosarcina sp. P4_D4
GGGGATAAGTGCTGAAAGCATCTAAGCATGAAGCCCCCCTCAAGATGAGATTTCCCATTACGCAAGTAAGTAAGATCCCTCAAAGACGATGAGGTAGATAGGTTCGAGGTGGAAGCGCGGTGACGTGTGCAGCTGACGAATACTAATCGATCGAGGACTTAACCAAAATGAATTTGAATGGTTTTCAATGACCCGTTTATCCAGTTTTGAGTGAACAAGAATAGTTTTTTATTTTAAAAAACRCTTGTAAATCTCRTSAGACTTGTTATAATAAATCTTGTCTTAAAAAAWGAATACCCAGTCCAGTGATAATGGCAAAGAGGTCACACCCGTTCCCATACCGAACACGGAAGTTAAGCTCTTTAGCGCCGATGGTAGTTGGGGGTTTCCCCCTGTGAGAGTAGGWCRTCGCTRGGCGATTTATTTCGGAGGATTAGCTCAGCTGGGAGAGCATCTGCCTTACAAGCAGAGGGTCGGCGGTTCGAGCCCGTCATCCTCCACCATTTTTCTTTTTAACACCGTGCCGGTGTAGCTCAGTTGGTAGAGCAACTGACTTGTAATCAGTAGGTCGAGGGTTCGACTCCTTTCGCCGGCACCATTGTTAGAGCCATTAGCTCAGTTGGTAG
>NZ_JBFUIO010000414.1:0-615 GCF_056401835.1 Paenisporosarcina sp. P4_D4
GATTACTATATAACTGCATAAAAATTGCATACGAACATAGCCGGGCGTTCCATCTATTTTTATTTCGGTCATTATAGCAAAAACAGAAAAAGTACTAGTGCTAATAAGAATTAGCAGTGTGCCGAAGAATTTTCTCCTTTTCTCTAACTCAGCCGGTACAACAAAATAAAATATTACAATAATAGAAACGAACAAAATAACCATAATAATAAATGATGGGAAAAAGCCGTTTCCTCCTAAGTAAAAACGGTAAGAAAGATATACAAAGGTGACAAAAGTAAAGCTTCTTAAACCTCCATATAGAAAGGCTAAAATGATAGGAATAAGCCGTAAATCATAAATATATCCTAGATGAAAACTAAAGGGGAACGTTATACAAAGAACAGTAGAAATTGATGAAAGAAAGGAAATTAATACCTTATTACGCACTTTATTACCATCTTTATCTAACCAAAATATTTGATAGCAAAAAATACAAAGGATAATAATGAATGCATTTAATAACAGTGTATGTATCCACATGCTCTATCCCCTTCTTTCTATTAAAATAAATGTCTATTAAGTATAATTAGCGAAATATTATTATGATTATACATTATTTTATCTAGATAAAAG
>NZ_JBFUIO010000415.1:0-613 GCF_056401835.1 Paenisporosarcina sp. P4_D4
GGATATAGCTATCAAACAGCCAGGAATGATTAATTCCAAAGATGATATTAGCCTTATTATTATAATTCCAGATAACGAAGTGGTTACGGAACAAAAAAAAGCTGGAGTAAAGAAGATTTATCAAGATATGATTGTAAAATCCAATTTGGACCTAAAGGCATTTAAAATCCAGGTCGGTCATGCTGACGATTTATCTTGGTAAAAGCGATACTCCAACAATGTAAGGATTGTTCAACTAACGGGTGCTTTAGTGAAAGATCATCGGGCTGTTTAAACAGCCCTTTTTCTTATTGAACTAACGGGGCAGGTAAGTTCAATAAGAATTCCATTGAATTCAATAAGAGGGGTTTTGAATATTGAGTAGGTTGAAAATAATTATGGTGACATTTTTGGTAATAGTTCTATTTGTGGTTTTCTTTACCTTTGTAAAAATACAAGACACTAAAGATATTTATGAAAAGAGGGTAACTAATTATCTACTGGATGAAGGTTATGAAAAGAAAGAAATAAAATCCATTGAAGTAATATATGGATTTAAAATGCCAGCATTTTATACCGTTGTAGTTTTTGAAGATGAACCATATGTAAAATATATCTATTATGCACATAATGG
>NZ_JBFUIO010000416.1:0-607 GCF_056401835.1 Paenisporosarcina sp. P4_D4
GGGCGCTAAATATTATGTTTTATGAAAGATGGTGCCGAGGACCGGAATCGAACCGGTACGGTAGTCACCTACCGCAGGATTTTAAGTCCTGTGCGTCTGCCAGTTCCGCCACCCCGGCATTCAAGAAGATATGGAGCGGAAGACGAGGTTCGAACTCGCGACCCCCACCTTGGCAAGGTGGTGTTCTACCACTGAACTACTTCCGCTCGTATAATATTGTAAAAATGGTGCGGGTGAAGGGAGTCGAACCCCCACGCCTTGCGGCGCTAGATCCTAAGTCTAGTGCGTCTGCCAGTTCCGCCACACCCGCAACTTAGTATGAAAATGGTGAGCCATGTAGGATTCGAACCTACGACCCTCTGATTAAAAGTCAGATGCTCTACCAACTGAGCTAATGGCTCTAACAATGGTGCCGGCGAAAGGAGTCGAACCCTCGACCTACTGATTACAAGTCAGTTGCTCTACCAACTGAGCTACACCGGCACGGTGTTAAAAAGAAAAATGGTGGAGGATGACGGGCTCGAACCGCCGACCCTCTGCTTGTAAGGCAGATGCTCTCCCAGCTGAGCTAATCCTCCGAAATAAATCGCCYAGCGAYGWCCTACTC
>NZ_JBFUIO010000417.1:0-606 GCF_056401835.1 Paenisporosarcina sp. P4_D4
TTATTCACCTATGTAAATTAGAATCCTTTGGTATGCCTTACTTTGCGCCATTCGCACCTTTTAACATAGTGGACATAAAAGATACATTCGTGAGACTCCCTTTTTGGAAGCTTAACACACGACCAACAGACTCCAAGCCCGTATACAAAAAACAACAATGGCATACAAGGGGATGGAAGAAGAAGTGATTACTGAAAAAATATCAATAACTAAGTTTCAGTTGTTTTTTGTATTAATTCAAAGTCAGATTGGTATTGGTCTTTTTTCTTTACCAAATGTTGTCCAAGAATCAGCAAAAGGGGACTCGTGGATATCGATCATTTTAGCAGGGATAGTTGTCCAATTCATGTTGGTTGTATATTGGTTATTATTAAAAAGATTTCCAAATGATACATTTACAAAAATAACCCAGAAAATCCTTGGACGTTTTTTGGGAAAAATATTAAATTTTATCATTTACTTTTATTTTATTATGACCGGAAGTATATTAACCATTCTAATGGTGAAAGTAATAAAATTACTATTATTGCCTTTAACGCCGAACTGGGCTATATCCTTGCTTCTATTAATCCCCAGTATTTATTTGACCGTCAGCAATTTAAACAT
>NZ_JBFUIO010000418.1:0-600 GCF_056401835.1 Paenisporosarcina sp. P4_D4
ATGTGGAGATTGCTGAAGGCGATGAAAATACAGTCGGTGCTGTTTATCACGTTAAAGATGATGCAACAGAACCTTTTAATACGGTTGCAGGCAAGGAATTTACATTAATGAGTGCTACACCTGTATTAAATGAACCATTCGTAGTAAACATGGATGTAATCGGTCAAGTGGATTTTGATAAAATTCAAGCCTTATTAACTTCAGATGAATTTGCAAATAATGAAAAAATCTTTGCTCCTGAAGATTCAGAACAGACAGCTTTATTCACTAAAAAGGGTAAARAAAGACTAATTGCTGTAGAAGATGAATGGTATGATCCAATCCGAGAACTTTCAAAATAATACACCACTTCATCAATAGGTAAAACTGTATAGGAAGAAGAGTGTGCATAGGGGTATATTCGTTATGTACACTCTTACTTGCTAATTAAACCAAAAAGGAGTCATTTCGAATGTCTTTGTTAAAGGTAGAAGGACTTGGTAAATCATATACAGCAAACAAACAAATACTAAAGAATATTAATTTTGAAATAAAAGCAGGAGAATTTGTTTCTGTCATTGGTCCATCAGGTGCTGGTAAATCGACCATGCTGCGTTGTAT
>NZ_JBFUIO010000419.1:0-589 GCF_056401835.1 Paenisporosarcina sp. P4_D4
ATCCAATAGTCCTACTCATCTCTTCTATTCACCCCTTTTCCTCAATTTCCCCTCTCGAAATCCCACTCGAATCAGTCCGAGTCAACCCTATGTTTTCCCACTATTTCATCACCCTCAATTTTCACATTTTCATCTCATTCATCCCATTTCATCCAATTTATCCCCACTCAACTCCCAATTTTCCTATATCCATCCGACACGCAGCATACTCACCTATCATCTCCCTAGTCACATCACACATTCCAACTCAATCATCACATCGTATCAATCCCCAATTTTCCTATCATATTTCCATTCTTCCAGCATCAATTTTCACACTTTTATCCTTCTCACATCAATCCTACTCGACATCAATTTTCATTCACATCGCGTCTAATTTAGCTTCGAGTCCATATTTCAATCCCACCAAATCAGCATCAAATTGTCACCCTAATCAGCTCATATATTCTAATATTCCATACTTCAGTCACCCTGATTATGCTTAGGTGCAAACTGAACCTAACCTCATCTTCAAATTGGATCAATCATCTAATCATTTACAAAACAAAAAGAGTGCATAATAAAATAACACTCTTGCTTACTTTTTATA
>NZ_JBFUIO010000420.1:0-587 GCF_056401835.1 Paenisporosarcina sp. P4_D4
GTATGAGTCTAAATTTAAGATTGTTGATATAAATTTGACTAAGGTAATAGATGGGATAGGTATTGCGACTGTAATTTCAGAGGTGGTGACATAGTATGAATCTAAAAGACTATTCAATAGAAGTTGAAAAAATACTTATGAATGAAGAATTGTTAAGATTTTTGTATTATACGCCTAAAAATAGATTTGATGACCCTCTTGATAATTTAAAGCCAAATGTCCTTGATATGCCAGAGGACGAACTTTGGGATATTGTTGACAATCACCTAATACCAACTATTAAAGTAGACGATTTAGAGAAAGAACCGATATGTAGAGTATTTTATTATGCAGGTGTTGGAAGGTCTTCTAATACAAACTATTTATTTGGCAATCAAGAATACGTTTTTGATGTGTTTGTTCACAATGATTTTCAGATTAGAGATAAGAGACTTGAGCTAATTTGTGACAAGATAAACGATTTAATTTTCAATAAAAGAATTGGTGGTATTGGTAAGACTCTGTTTAGAAAAAAATCTCCAATCGGTGCGCCAAAAGGCTATATGGGTTTCAGATTAATATACGAATTCTGCAATGAAAGCTATTAG
>NZ_JBFUIO010000421.1:0-585 GCF_056401835.1 Paenisporosarcina sp. P4_D4
GATTGTTGTAACAGAGAAGATGAATTTTATTATCGTGGTCAAATGGATATTATTGATGAGTTAAAACGCTATCTAATTAATAAATTATAATCAAAACTAAATTAAAATGGAGGGTGAAACGATGGTACGACTAAGAAAAGGTCGTGTTGTCCTAATCACACTTGTAATCATACTCATTTTATTTGTACTAATATCGACATTCAACGGACACATGCAAATTAAAAACGAGAAAATTGGAACATATGCAAAGATTATTCAGGAGCAACGATTGAAAATTGAGCAGCTACAAGACCACAATCGCAACTTAGAGAAGATTAACTTTAATCAGCATAGTGAAATTAGGGAGCTACAAGGATCAGAAAAGGTGAGTATGACTACTGTAGTTCCTGAAGTGGTAGATGATATTGAGGAAAATGAAACTGAAACTACTGAGAATGAAGGATTTACATTCGACACTGTACTTGTTGGAGCAACAGCAGTAGGAGTATTCATGGGGAATGTGTTTAAATATGTGCGTGTATTGCCTGTGATACCTTAATATTGGGGGATTGAACCATGAATGAAGAACAATGTAGTCATAAGAAT
>NZ_JBFUIO010000422.1:0-575 GCF_056401835.1 Paenisporosarcina sp. P4_D4
CAGAAAGTCGTCTATTTGACATTCGATGATGGACCTAGTGAGTTCACACACCAATTTCTTGACGTATTAAATAGGGAACAAATAAATGCGACTTTCTTTATGGTTGGAGACCGCATAAATCGCTATCCAAATGAAGTGAAACGTGCCGTATCCGAGGGTAATTATGTCGGAGCTCACAGTATGACGCATGACTATCATAGACTTTATAAAGAAAATCAATTTGTACTAGAAATGCAACAAACAATCTCCATTATCAAACAAGTGACAGGTGAAGATACCACTTTAGTACGCGCCCCTTATGGATCGAAACCAGGTTTGAATTTAGGACTTCGCAATGATTCAGTTGAAGCAGGATACAAAATTTGGGATTGGAGTGTGGATACACAGGATTGGAGGGAGTCTGCTAACTCTTCAAAAATTGTAAATGAAGTAAAAAGGCAAACAACAAAAAATATTGAAGTCATTTTATTCCATGAAAATCAATCGACTTTGGACGCACTTCCAGAAATTATTAACTATTTAAGATCCGAAGAATATGAAATTAAGGTATATAATCCCGACGAACATTTCCCATT
>NZ_JBFUIO010000423.1:0-573 GCF_056401835.1 Paenisporosarcina sp. P4_D4
AGCGGTGATACTATTTATCCTGATGTTTACGGCACCATTTAAAATAGCAGGATTGATTACCATTTTCTTAATGGGGGTTCTAGCTTTTATGAATGTACCGGGATTACAAGTGTATGTGGTCATGTTAGCAGAACGATTTGTACCTACTGGAGTAGATATGGCGTCGGCCATCAATATTGCTGCATTTAACGCTGGAATTGCAATTGGATCCTACTTAGGTGGTATTATCACAGACTCTATTGGACTGATTCACACCTCTTGGGTAGGAGCACTTATGGTACTGATAGCTGCCATCCTTGCAGGTTGGAGTGCATCCCTTGAAAGAAAAGACCAAAAAGGGGATAAATTGAAGGAGGTGGTTTCCTAAGTAATAAATGTGTGAAATCACCAAATATAGAACGATCTCATTTCTCATAATAAAAATTTGGAGGTTTATTTATAATGATTAAAAACATACAAGATACAACTACTTTGCATAATGGTGTAAAAATGCCTTGGTTTGGAATTGGGGTGTTTAAAGTAGAAGAAGGCCCTGAACTGGTTAATGCCGTTAAATTTGCAATCAAACATGGG
>NZ_JBFUIO010000424.1:0-569 GCF_056401835.1 Paenisporosarcina sp. P4_D4
ACCTCCTAAGTGTGTGATGTTCTTTGACCATTTTACTGATACAAGTTTTATTGCAGAAAAAGATGGACAAGTCATTGGGTTTCTAAAAAGTTTTTTATCTCAATCCAAGTCTGATGAGGCCTATATTCATTTTGTTGGAGTACATCCGGAAAATAGAAAGCTCAAAATAGGAAACCAACTCTACACCGAATTTTTTAATGTTGTAAAACAAAAAGGTGGTAGGTAGTGTAGTCCTTTGTGTAACTTCTCCTGTTAATAAAGTTTAATTGCCTATCATACTACAATGGGATTCGATATTGAACAAGGAGATACAATTGTAGATAGTGTTAATGTACATACGGACTATGAAGGGCCAAATCAAGATTGAGTTTTATTTAAAAAGCAGTTGATATAAGAAAAGTTCTTCTTGAACTAACGGGTGCTTTAGGGTTGAAGAACAACGAGCTGCTAAAGCAGCTCTTTTCTTATTCATCTAACGAGGCAGGAGATTTATTTAATAGATACAATTGACTTTAATCAACCAAATAATTTCCTTAAGTAAAAAAATAAAGCATAAATTTTCATAATAG
>NZ_JBFUIO010000425.1:0-563 GCF_056401835.1 Paenisporosarcina sp. P4_D4
GATGGGCATGGCCAAGTGGGACCACATCAAGGCGCTCGGCACGCTGCCGCGCATCGCCTCGCAATGGGAAGCGAAGCACGGCCATGCCTTCAACGATGCCGACGTCGACCGCCTGTACGTGGTGTTCACGCCGATGAACGCGGCCAGCGCGCGCGACCATGCCGAATTCATTCCCGGTGCACTCGATGCCGTGAACGCGGCGCGCGAACGCGGCCTCAAGATCGGATCGACCACCGGCTACAACCGCCCGATCATGGACGTGGTCGTGCCCATCGCCGCAGCCGGCGGCTACGCACCCGACAACCTCGTCTGCGGCGGCGACCTTGCCGAAGGCCGCCCGTCGCCGCTCATGATGTACCGCTGCTTTGCCGACCTCGGCGTGTGGCCGCCGCACACCGTGGTCAAGGTCGACGACACCGGCGTGGGCCTGCAGGAAGGTCTCAACGCGGGCACCTGGGCCGTGGGCCTGGCGGTCAGCGGCAACGCGGTGGGCCTCACGCTGGCCGAATGGACGGCGCTCGATGCTGCACAGCAGCAGGAGCACCGCGAGCGCGCGACAGTGC
>NZ_JBFUIO010000426.1:0-556 GCF_056401835.1 Paenisporosarcina sp. P4_D4
CTATAGGATCATCAACTAGCACGTCAATCAATCCATTTGTATATCTATAAACATAAACCTCTTCAAGTAAAGCACCAGTACCATATACCGAGCGTTAATATTATTATTAGCTCTTTCTTCTGGTCTTTGTTAATATCTTCGTAAAAAATTTCCGGGGCATACGTTGGGTTAGTAACGTTCATCCAAAAAGGTCTGGAGTATGTTTCACCTTTGAAATCGATTTTAAAATCTCGATATTGGCTCTCCAAGTCCTCCATTTTTTTTGCATACAAGGTAATATTCTCTTCAGATGACTTTGCGACAATTTCATACCCTTCAAAGGATACTTTCTCTCTAATTCCAGGCATCTTTACTTCAGAAGAAATATAGGAACTCTCCAATATTTCATACTTATTAGATGCATCACTAAAAAGCGTTGCYTCTTTAGAATGTATAGATAAAGAAAACACTCCTAAAACAATAAATATTATTAATATCCATCCATTTTTCATTTTCATCACCAAGGCTAGCTTTCCCACGATAATGAGTTTTATCCCATCTTAACTATCCTACATAT
>NZ_JBFUIO010000427.1:0-547 GCF_056401835.1 Paenisporosarcina sp. P4_D4
GTCAAATGCGACATAAAAACTCCCATTCTCATCTTAAACTAACCTGCTTCGTTAGTTGAATAAGAATAAAGAGCCGTCTATGCAGCTCATTGATTTTTTGCTAATGCACCCCTTAGTTGAACAAGAAAGAAGCATTGTATGTTCCCACTACGACATAAAAAGTCAGCAAAACTCTGCTGACTTAAATGATCTCTTATTGAGTTAATTCAGACGTTACTTCAATAAGAATTTTATAATTTCTTTTCAAAAAAGGATAGAGATATATTTTCATTTACTGTGATTTCTTTAATTTTTTCAAAGCCATTCTTTTTATAAAAACTAACTGCTGGAGTATTTTTAGTGCCTGTCGCTACTTTTATTTTTTCAGCTTCGAAATTTCTTGTTACAAAATTTAAAAGTTTCTGAGCAATCCCTTTTCTAAAATGGGTTGGATGCACAATTAGTCTGTGTATATCAACAACATTATCTTCTACTTCCAATGATATTGCACCACATAGTTCTTCATCTTCATAATAACCAAAGAAAATTTCTTCGCATTCTTGCAATG
>NZ_JBFUIO010000428.1:0-544 GCF_056401835.1 Paenisporosarcina sp. P4_D4
GTGAATACGTTCCCGGGCCTTGTACACACCGCCCGTCACACCACGAGAGTTTGTAACACCCGAAGTCGGTGAGGTAACCTTTTAGGAGCCAGCCGCCGAAGGTGGGACAGATGATTGGGGTGAAGTCGTAACAAGGTAGCCGTATCGGAAGGTGCGGCTGGATCACCTCCTTTCTAAGGATAATTACGGAATATAGACCTTGGGTCTATAAGTTGACGTTTTGCGTTCAGTTTTGAAGGTTCATCTTCTTTATAGAAGACGATACTTTCAAAACYTGCTYMTGCGATTAYTCKTCGCAAAGCAAACCTTTGTTCTTTGAAAACTGGATAAAACGACATTGAAAGCAATAAACATTCAAGTAATTCAACATACAACTTCGGTTGTATGCGTAAGAACTTTTTAACTTTTAGGTTAAGTTAATAAGGGCGCACGGTGAATGCCTTGGCACTAGGAGCCGATGAAGGACGGTACTAACACCGATATGCTTCGGGGAGCTGTAAGTAAGCTTTGATCCGGAGATTTCCGAATGGGGAAACCCACTGTT
>NZ_JBFUIO010000429.1:0-535 GCF_056401835.1 Paenisporosarcina sp. P4_D4
GAGTACGGTTACCACGCCTGCGATCAACATGATCACTGCCAGATCCTGAATGAAACTGATGGCATGCATGGCGTGAGACTCCCTGGATGGTATTGCTCGATCCCCGGAAGCAGGAAAAGTCTGATCGAGCAGAACAAAAATCGGAATTGCACGTAGGAAATGCCCTTGAGGCAAGGCTTTTTGCAGGGTAACACCGCGACTTCTGACAGAAAGGCGGTGCAATATATGGAAACAGATCGTTCCGGCGTGACGGCGACTCCGCACCCGGCGTCCCGATAACTGTTGGTTTGAAAAAACCGCTGAGGCACCCGCAGAGGTGCATCCCTCAAACCTGGCCTTGACCCGTGAGAATGCTATGGAACCCGGAAACGCCCAGCTGTCGATGACGGTATTGATGACCCCTGACATGGCCAACTTCTCTGGCAATGTTCACGGCGGTACCCTGCTCAAATACCTCGACGAAGTGGCCGACGCCTGCGCCAGCCGTTATGCCGGCCGCTATGTGGTGACCCTGTCGGTGGATCAGGTCATTTTC
>NZ_JBFUIO010000430.1:0-528 GCF_056401835.1 Paenisporosarcina sp. P4_D4
CAGTAACAGCAGGCGGTATTATGGCTACCAAACTAGTTACAAACGAATTTGTAGCGATGCTTTCATTAAATGAATTAGCGTCAAATCTGAGTGAACGATCAATCGGAATCATTTCAGTTTTCCTTGTTTCATTTGCAAACTTCTCTTCAATTGGTATCATCTCAGGTGCTGTAAAAGGTCTTCATGAAAAACAAGGAAACGTTGTAGCACGATTCGGCTTGAAACTTTTATACGGAGCAACGTTAGTGAGCATATTATCAGCGATTATTGTGAGTTTTATCCTATAGTTAGAGAATGTGTCATCCAAAACCCTAATAAAAGCAACATCCCAGTGAATACTTATAAGTAATTCCTGGGACATAGAACGGGATACGAATTTTAGTATTTTATCTCCATTCTCGTCTTACTGTAAAGATTACCAAAGAACCTTCTAAATCAATTATGATTAGGAGGTTTTTTTGTGTCTAAAAAATCAGGAGTCTTTCCAATTCGCGTATAGGACGGTAGATAGGGGGAATGGGGAAGGGG
>NZ_JBFUIO010000431.1:0-526 GCF_056401835.1 Paenisporosarcina sp. P4_D4
GTGTGCACCATTATATTTTTTATGCTTTTCTTTTCGCATTCAGTTAAGAGCATAATAACGGAATGCAGTTCTGCAATTTGTGTATCATTTTCATTTTTTATCTCACAGTTCTGCAATATTACTTTGTCATTATCAAATAATACATAAGAATGTACGCTATAATCATTTGCGACTGAAGCATCAGTATACGCATTCATTTTATCCACCTCCATTTAAAACGAGTGTTTTATATTATAATTTATTAACTTTCAAACAAACCTGAAAACCTTGTTGACTTTAGAAMAGTTTGAAGAGCCTCCAATTCATAGTCATCCATAATGTCTTTATTGTTCTCAATGAACCTTTTGGTTATTTGAAGTGAATCATACAGTTTGAAGTCTCTATTGATATTCTTAATATGATCTGCTAGAGTTTCTTCATTATAAATAACATTTTGGAAGCCATATGAATCATCAAATAAGTCCCATACAAAGTCACGAAAATTCTTACTCATGAAATCAATAAATTCTTTGTTGCTTCCTCGTTC
>NZ_JBFUIO010000432.1:0-524 GCF_056401835.1 Paenisporosarcina sp. P4_D4
CAGATTTAAGTATCGGTTTTATAAAAAAGTTTGATCATTTTCTACCTGTGTTGCTCCACAATCGCGCCCGATTGTTGAATACTATTTCATTGTGTCGCTTGCGCTAAATCCAAAACATTTACGAATCCATCCGTTGAGATCTACTATTGAAATAAATTGAATATGATATCAGCTATGTAAGTTTCCAGAAATGCGGCTACAATGATTATCGGTATAACAAAGATGGCGTAAGTTCTTATTGTCTCTAAGAATTTTTTAATAAAAGATATTCCTTCTTTGTCTTTCTTAAATATATTTCTTATCTTTACTCTAACAACTTGGTTTAATTCAAAAAGAACCGCTGCAAGTAAGCATAAAGCAAAAACTTCAAAAACATAATGAGGAATAGTAGAGATTATTATCTCAAAACCTTTTTTAAAATCGGCTTGTAAACCAATTCCAAAAAGAATCCCAGGCAGAGAAACAGTTGAAATTATATTTATGAGATATAGAAATTGTATTGGAATTAAGGCTAAGATAAGCAT
>NZ_JBFUIO010000433.1:0-523 GCF_056401835.1 Paenisporosarcina sp. P4_D4
CGGTACATGCGGAGCATACCTGTAAATACTGAAAGCTAACGTCTTTTCTCAGACGTTAGCTTTTTTCTTTTTTCTTATTCAACTAAAGCATCCGTTAGTTGAACAAGACTTATTGAAGTGTTGACATATACAGAAGAATCAGGAGGAGACATCGTAATGAAAGTCATAAAGACAATTGTGTAATGTGCAACGGGAAAGTACGGGATATTATTTAGATTCGGAAGAAGGCGTTTGGTGTATGAGTTGTGCTGAACAAGAATCGGATTATTGACATAAAATGCGAATAAGAAAGGGGGGGGGGGAATTTGTTGAAATTCTTAGTTGTTTCGTTATTGATTGTTTCTTATATAGATACAATTCGGATTGCCAAACCTTCAAAAAACCAAGTTAAAGGGGTTCATCAGGATGCTCTTTGGGCATCTATTCACACAATGGCGAATGGTTTGGCGGTAGCATTTATTTTATTTGACGTATAACAGTATTTAATTAGTTCGCAGTTCAACCATAATACGCTTCTTCAACT
>NZ_JBFUIO010000434.1:0-516 GCF_056401835.1 Paenisporosarcina sp. P4_D4
GGCAAACCATATCGTAAGAGTTTTAAAGTGTATCATACTGTTGAGGGGCTTAGTTATCTTGAAAAGCGTTTCTTGAGGATGTGAAAAGAGTGATTGGTAGGAGGCCTTCACTAGTTTTAGAAGCTACAGGGCATTATCAAACTCCTGTCGTCATTACTTGGAAGAACGAGGATATTTATAGATTATTATCATCCGTTGATTTCATACAATGAAAGATGATCAAGTTTAATAAAAGTGAAGACAGATGCCGTTGATGCCTATCTTCTCTGTGAGTTGTTCTATAAAGAGGAGTTAGAGTAACGCATTCGTTAGTTGTATAAGGAATTAAACGTTTAAGTTTTTTATGGCCCTTAAGTTTTAATTGATATCCCTATATTAATAGCTTGGATAACGTAACTTTCATGTTCTTCTGATTTAGAATCCAATTTTGAATTCATTTGAATCAATTAGATCGTTAATAATCACCGTTATAAATTTTCTCTCCCAAAAAGTTACCTCCTTTTTTGTGTATAAAGT
>NZ_JBFUIO010000435.1:0-508 GCF_056401835.1 Paenisporosarcina sp. P4_D4
GAACTCGCCCTCGACCGTCAGCGCGCCCAGCGGCGGCAGCAGGAAGGGCAGCAGCGCGGATTTCAGCTTCTGCTGGATGCTGGCGTTGGACTCGCCGGCGACCGCGCTTGCGGTCCAGGTGACGTCGAGCGCATTCACCGCGGCCCAGGCCTGCCCGAATGTCTCGGCCATCACCGCCACGCCGGGCGGCGTGGGCACGATGCCGTTCGTGGCGGGAATCGGCGCGATGCCGAGAACGCCCGGCATGCCCATCACCGCGGTCGTGTTGTTGATGCGCACGAACTGGCCGTTGATGGTCGGTGGCCGGCACACCATGGTCGGCTTCGCGTCGGGCACGGCCTGGTCGAGCGTGAACTTCTTGCGTCCGGTCACGATGTCCAGCGCGTCGAGCCGCGTCACGCGCTGGCCGACCACCGCGTTCGCGGAGCCCGTGGGCAGCCCGCCCAAACCGCCGAGCAACGGCATGCCCGCATGCAATGAACGCACGCTCGACGAGCCCCCGGTGAGC
>NZ_JBFUIO010000436.1:0-506 GCF_056401835.1 Paenisporosarcina sp. P4_D4
ATCTATCGTTTMTTGACTGCTTGTTTAAGGTTCAGCCCATACTTTATAGCTTTTTTCTTCAGAATTACAACCAGTAATTACGATAAAAAAACTTAGAATCATCATCGAGAGTAATATTCTTGATTTCACCTGTATCTCCCTTTTTAAATACATTTTATTTGATTTGATTGTTCAACTAAACTGCCCCGTTAGTTCAATAAGAAAAGGGCTGCAAAGCAACTCAATGATCTTCAACTAAAGCACCCGTTAGTTGAATAAGGATTTACTGTTAGGAAACGAATAGTCAAACATTGCCCTTATTCTAATTTCAGTTTTTTTAATTTGGAAAACTTTTCATCATAGTTGGCTCTTTCAGTTAAATGATGAATCCATTTCATTGCCTTTTCTAATTCTTCATTCTCTAAAAAACTTTGAATAATAATTTTAATGTTAGAACTATAAGGATACTGTTCGTCTTTGCATAAATTTAGAGCATTTTCAAAATATATATTCGCTTTGTTTAAATC
>NZ_JBFUIO010000437.1:0-500 GCF_056401835.1 Paenisporosarcina sp. P4_D4
CTTATTTATTATAATTGTCAATTAATAGTACCTAAAAGTAAGAACGGGAATTTTAATTATATAGTAGGAGGTTTCTTTATGACAAAACACTCGGGTGGAAAAGTCGGAAAAGCTGGGAAAACATTAAGTAGTAAAACTGCATCCAAACCACAGAAAAGTAACGCAGGTAAAACTCTCAAAAAACATCAAGATAATAAACATTAAAAAATATGCAGATAGTCTTAATACATAAAAGTGTTAGGATTTATTATTAAAAAAACACTTAAATCTGAAAAATTAGTGCATTCGCCCTTCCCATGTTTTTTAATGATGGGAGGGCTATTACAATTCTATAATAAGGTTTTTAATTGAGTTTCTTCTATATATATAGTATTTCAATATTTTTTGGTTTTAACTATCTCACTAATTAATAATACATTTAGCAATCTGATTACTTACGTTCCAAATAGCGATAAATGGTTGTACGAGAAACTCCCCATTTTTCTGCCACGTCTTTGATT